>JASHTT010000004.1 GCA_030040415.1 Streptosporangiaceae bacterium
GACAGACAGCCGCAATCTTGCTCGCCAGCGCCTGTGGCGCGAGGCGTGCGCCAGAGGCGCTAATGCCGTGGTAGCGATGCGATTCGACTGCAACGAGATCGCCGGCATCATGTCCGAAGTGGTTGCGTACGGGACTGCTGTGACCGTCGTACCCGGTCCAGCCGTGCCCGTGGAGACCCGCGGCGCAGAACCAATCGAAGGACGGGAGTTCTAGCCGACTCTGGGGATCCGCTCACCTGCGGGCGAGGCAGCGCTGACGAGCGCGCATCGCCGGTGCCAGGCACGCGCTTGCGCGATGATCACATTGTGGCCGCACGGTTGGCAGGTATCTGGACTTCTCGAGGTGGTCTGCTGTGGCGTTGGCGTCTGTAATCATCGCTCTGCTCAGCTTCGTTGTATCCGGCATTGCACTGTTCTTCGCGCAATTTCGCGGGCCGCAGATCTCAAACGTCATCGGGCCGACGATAGAGTTCTACTATCCGCCTGACGGGGGGTTCGGGGTCTACGTCCCAGCCACCTTCGCGAATTCCTCCACGAGGACTGGAACCGTTCAGCGCTGCGGTATCACTATCTTTGAGAAATCCACTCCAGACGAGAGGTTCTTTATGGAGTGGCGTCGACCTTGATGGGTATAGATCCGATCACGAAGGCACCACGGTCATGGTTCCGCTAGGCAATAGAATCTCCGGTAACAGGCTCCTGACTAGCCGTGAGTCCAACACGCTGCTGGGTATCTGAATCCTGTCGGCGCCGATTGCCGCTGCGATAGTGCGCGAGTCAGATCCTATTTGGCGGCTATCAGTTCAGCCTTGTCGAACTCCCAGAACGCCCGCAGCGCAGCCAGTTGGCCGGCGCCGTTGCTGCGGTAGGTGTAGACGCCGTGCACAACCGCGAGATGCTGGCCGCCTGCGAGCACGGTACGGATCACGCCGACGTCGGCGACCTCGTCGCCGCATAGGTAGGAACCCTCGATCTCGAACGTGATCGATTCGTTGGGCGCGATGACTGCGTCGTAGAAGGCCGCGATGGCCTGCAGGCCGCGATGGCCGGTGCCGTCTGGATCAAACGGGGACGGCCCGATCGGGTCCTGCACTACTGCGTCCGGCGCGAACAGGCTGAGCCAGGCCGTCCGGTTCTTTGCAGTGACAGCCGCCTGCGAACGGCGGGCCAGATCGCGCGCGGTGCAAGTCTGTTCCGGCATACCACGTACGCTACGTCGACGGCGGGTCGACCAGTGGACGCGGCAGACTCAGACCCCCACGATCTCACCGGCCAGCCGCGGATCGTTGCCCTCGCTGCTCCTATTCCTTGCAGCCACTGGCGACGGCATACGTCGGGTCCATGGCGATGTAGGTTCCGGAGGTCTCGGAGCCGTCAGCGTTGGTCACGTCGCACGTGACAAGGTTCGTGCTGTCCGCGGTGTCGATGTCGTAATTGTTGTCGAAAACGCTGTCCACGCTGAGGGCCGGACTGATGAGGATTGGGCCGGCGGTCTGGTTCAGGCCGGTCGGGTCATCCGGCGTTATCGCGTCGGGCACGATCAGGTACGCGTCCCAGGTTTCAGTTGTCTCGGGCGTCTGGTCCTGCCAGTCAATCTGGCCGTCACCGCAGTAATCCTGACCGCCGACGATCCCGGCGAAGGAGTAGCCGGGATCGAGCGAATTGACGCCGGCGTTAAAGTTTTCATTTCCAGCCGAGTTGACAAAGTACTCAGAGATCGCGAGATCAACGTTCGTAGCCACGGACGAGAGCAGTGTCTCGGAGAAGTCGACCGGGTAGACCACCACCTGGTTCAGCGTCATGTTCTGGCCCTCGATGTCACTGTCACAAGACTGCGCCACGGAGTCAGTCGTGGAACTGAGCGGCTCTGGCTGCCCGATGGTGAGGCTGAGCTGCATCCGGTTTCCTTGATTGTCGGTAACAGTGCCGGTGACGGCGTAGGTCGCGGGCGTACCAGCCGCGGAACTGGTTGGGGTACTGGGTGCGGCCGGACTGGTGGCGGGGGCGGTGGTGGCACTCTGGACTGGCGAACCGTTGTTCGGCGTCGCGCCCGCGGACGGCGCGGACGGCGAGGCGCAAGCCGCGGCAAGCCAGCCCGCACCGCAGATGATGGCGGTGGTTGTGATGACACGACGCACAGTGTGGGTCCTGGCCATCCGCCCGGGATGACCATGATCAGGATAAATGGGCATGGCCCGAAGACGCTTAGGTTATCTCGCCGGTTTACCAATTGCATTGGTCCAGCCGGCGCTCGGGGGGTGCCATTTAGAGCCAGGCGCGTGGTGCAGATGCTTCGCAGCGAGCTAGATATCTGGCCAGCGGTCGAGGTAACGCAGGTGTGCCGGGTCAATGGCGCGCACGATGCGGTGACTGATCTGCAGCAACTGCCGGACCTGGGGTTTAGTCAGCGGGCCGAACACGAGGCGGCGCACTTCGCTGACGTGGCCTGGCGCCGTCTGCGTCACCTTGGCCAGCCCTTTGCCGGTAAGGGTGGCAAGGGTGTAGCGCCCATCGTCCGGATCGGGCGCGCGGCGCACCCACCCGCGTTTCTCTAG
>JASHTT010000418.1 GCA_030040415.1 Streptosporangiaceae bacterium
TCGATGAGGCGGAGCAGGGCTCTGCGGCTCCCGTCCTCGAACGAGGGCTGGCGCGTCTCGTGTGCCTTGACAAGCAGCCAGACCGCTGTGACGGCGGCGCAGCCGTGCAGAGCACCCCAGTCCGACGCGCTCAGTTCCTGGCCGTAGCCAGTCAGGAAGGCGTCCCGCAGGTCTGGCCTGTCTGCCCAGATGCCGAGGTACAGCCGCGCCAGGTCTGCCACTCGCGCGTCAAGGCCGGACCACTCGAAATCGATGACGTGCAGCGCACCAGCCCGGACGAGCCAGTTACGGGGCGTGTAGTCGTGATGGCAGGGTACGCGGGCGGGGGCGGGGAGGTCATCGAGCGCGCTGACCAAAGCTCGAGCCTTGTCAAGCTCACGCGATTGCAGCAAGCCGGCCGCAGGCATCTTGAGGTCATCGAACTGGCTGAGCTTGGCTGCAGCGAAGTCGGGCCACGGCAGGGGTGGCCGGGCATCGTGCAGCATGCGGAGCACCCTCCCCGCCTGGCGCTGCACCGCCTGTTCGGCCCGTAGCTCGGCGCTCAGTCCGGTCATCTGCGGTGCAGGCCACGGAGGTGCCGTTCCCGGCACCTGCGAGAGGATCAACGCGTGCAGCGAGTCATCGAACGCACGCAGGCGCGGCGCTGCGTCGTGCAGAGCGGGAACCCAGTTCGTGTACGCGGCCAGCTCGGCACGGTAACGCTCATGGTCGCGGTGCTGCTTGAGGAACCAGAAGCTGCCGTCCGAGTCGTGAAAGCGGAAGACCGAGGACATCCGGTGGGCCCAGCTGCAGTCCTCCACTAGCTCGCACGAGCCCAGGACTTGCTCGGCGAAGTCGCGCAGGCAATTCAAGGCAAGTTCCGTCCCGGGATGTTGAGTAAGAGCCCCGCGCCGCCCGTGCCCAGCTCAGTCCAGGTTCGGCCAGTCGAGCAGCCGGGTCACCAGCGCTGCGTCCCCGTCTATCGTCAGGTCGTGCGGCGTCCTGCGATAGAAGGCAAGCACCATGTCGGCCGGGTCAGCGGTCACCGTGGCATCGGCACGCCCGCTCGACGGGTCCTGCGTGACCGTCGCACCATCGGGACCAAGCCGGACAAGCCAGCTACCGCCGGTGCCGGTCTCCAGCCGGATCGCAGCGGGGTCGTGTGGCCACGGACCGTTGGTCGGCAGCTCCACCGTAAGGTACTCGCCCACGCCGTCAGCGGCGACACTCTCGGGTAGCGAGGCTGCCGCGCCGACGGCGGCCTGCTCCGCGTCGAACGCGTGCACGCCCGCCTCTTGGACCTGGTGCCTGGCTACGGCGGCCGCGGTCATCGGTGCGCCGGACGACCCCCACCAGGCCCAGCAGCCGCTGTCCGGCGTCGCGTCGTGCAGCGCGCTTACCAGCGCTGCGGTCGCCTTAGTCGACCAGTCGAGCAGGTCACCGTGCGGCTTCTGGTCACCGACCACCTCGTCCTCGGGCGGCCCGTCGGCAGGCCCGGCAGCCACGACCGCGGCCCAGAACAGGTGCACGGCGCCCAGGTGGGCGACCAGATCCTCGACCGACCAGTCCGGGCAGCCTGGCACTCGGGCGGTCAAGCCTGCGTCCGCAGCGGCCGCGCGCAGTGCGGCGGACCGGTCCGCTATGAGCGAGAGCATGTCTGAGTAACTGAGTTCTGGCATGCCTGCGTTCTAGCACGTGCCTGTGACAACCAGCCGACGCCGCAAGGACCAGGATTCAGCAGTGCTGGTCAGCCCTTGACCCGTCTGCCGCCTATCCAGACTCCGGTGACGTGCACTGGGTCGGCGAGCACGGAAACGTCGGCAATGGGATCGGCATCGAGCGTCAGTATGTCGGCGTCGTAGCCTTCGGCGAGCCGGCCGCTGCGCGGTGCTTGCGGCCCGAGCGTGGCGGGGGCCACAGCCGTGGCCGCGGCTATGGCCAGCAACGGTGCTGCCGCAGAAATGGCCGTGGCATTCCCAGATACCGGGCATCACAACAGCGGCGGTGGCGAGTTCCGCGTCTTTGTCTCCGGTGCACCCGCGGCGGGTCCGGCATAACCGATCACGGTCCCGTCCGCGACCACGACCGAGTTGCGCACGGGCTCGCCGTCGCCCGGAATGAGCAGCCCGGCCTCGATCCTGATCATGGGTTTTCCTTTCCCAGCGGCCCCGGTGCCGTGTCGGCCATCTGATCGCGTACCCGCGAATATCGGCAGTAATGCGCTATACAAGTCTGAGGACAAAGGGAGCGAGATGGCGCCACCAGAACGGCAATCCTGGCAGGAAGGCCTTCGGCCGTCGGGGCCTGGGGTCTCCTCCCGGGGCGGTGCGGCTGACACGCGCGAGTTGCCTGGCCGCAATACCGTGGCAGGGTGGCTGACGCGGCTGCGTCGGGCCGTGGCCGCGGCGCCGTTGCCCGTCAAGATCATCCTGGTGATCGTCACAATCATCCTGCTCGCGCCGCTGGCCTCGATCTGCCTGCTGGTCGCGCTGGCATACGCGCCTTACGCGCTGTGGAAGGGCGAGCGGTCCGTCTTCGCTTCGGTGTCGGTGGCCGTCTGGGGTCTCGCGATCGTCGCCGGACTCGTGCACGGTGACGACGGCGCGAGGTACCTGCTGCTGCTCTTGCCGATCGCCGTCGCAGCAGCGGCGCACGTCGGCCAACTCGGGCGCTGGCGTGTTCCGTGCCGCACGGCAGCGTGGGCACTGGTCTGGTCGCTGCCCGTCGGCATCCTGCTGGTCAAGTTCTGGCACAGCCAGCCGTACCCGAGCGCGGCAGCGGCATGGCTGGTGGCGGCGGCGATACTCGGCTGGCGGCTGGCCGTCGCGCACCTGGAAAGCCGCCAGCAGAGCGGCCGGGCGTCGGTCGGCGCGGTGCCAGCGCCGTACACCTTTGCACCAGCCGGGCCGCCGCTGCCACGCAACCAGCCCGGAACTCGGCAGGCCGGGCCCGGCAGCAAGGGCGGTACTGCCGGCCACCGGCGCGACGGCGCAGCGGGATCGGTGCGCGCAGCGCAGGCTGCCGCGGCAGTGCACGGCCTCGACACGGGCGGCGAGGCCAGGCAGCAGCCGGCGGTCGAGTGGCCGCACATCACCGTCGACGAGGCCATGGCCGAACTGACCGCCATGATCGGCTTGGCGGCGGTGAAGGAGCAGGTCAGGTCCATCACGGCATCGGTGGAAGCGGCGCGCCGCCGCGCCCTCGCCGGGCACGCGACAGAAAAGCCCATGCAGCACTTCGTGTTCCTCGGCCCGCCGGGCACCGGCAAGACGGCGGTGGCCAGGATCATCGCGAAGATCTTCTACGCGTTCGGCCTGCTGGACAGCCCGGCTGTGGTCGAGGCGCAGCGAGCCGACCTGGTAGGCGAGTACCTCGGCGCGACTGCCATCAAGACCAACGAGCTGATCGATTCCGCCCTCGGCGGTGTGCTGTTCATCGACGAGGCCTACAGCCTGGTCAATGAGGGTGACGGGCAGGGCGACAGGTTTGGCAACGAGGCCGTCCAGGCGCTGCTCAAACGCGCCGAGGACGACCGTGAGAACCTCATCATCATCCTGGCCGGCTACGAGCGCCAGATGGAGACGTTCCTGTCGTCGAACCCAGGGCTCAACTCACGGTTCGCTGTCCGGGTCAAGTTCCCCGGCTACTCACCGGCCGAGTTGATGGCACTCGCCGACGCTGCCCTGATCGCCAAGGGCGAGCTGCTCGATCCGGATGCGCGGCCAGTGCTGCGCCGGATATTCGACGAGATCGGCAGGCGGCGACTCGCCGACGAGCTGGGCAACGGCAGGTTCGTCCGAAGCCTGCTGGCTAAGGCCGGGCAGCACCGGGATGTGCGGGTGATGGCGGGCCCGGGAGAACCGACCGCTAGCGACCTCGTCACGCTACGCGGCCAGGACCTGGAACCGGCTTACGCCGACCTCACCGCGCGGTTCCGCGGCTACGCGGACACGCCCACGGTTGACGGCGCTCTGGCCGAACTGGACGCACTGGTGGGCCTCGAGCCAGTCAAGCGGCAGGTGCATGAGATAGTGGCGCAGCTTCAGGTCGCCCGGCTCCGGGACCGGCAGGGACTGGCGAGCCAGCCGCCATCCCGGCACTTCGTCTTCACCGGGCCGCCCGGCACGGGGAAGACAACGGTGGCGCGGATCATCGGGAGGATCTTCGCCGCGCTCGGACTGCTGGTCCGGCCCGAGGTGATCGAGGCGCACCGGGCGGACCTCGTCGGGGAGCACCTGGGCTCGACGGCGATCAAGACGAACAAGCTGATCGACTCGGCCATGGGCGGTGTGCTGTTCATAGACGAGGCGTACTCGCTGCATAACGAGGCCTACACAGGCGGCGACGCTTTCGGGTCCGAGGCTGTGGCCACGCTGCTCAAGCGCGCGGAGGATGACAGGGAACGGCTCGTCGTCGTGCTGGCCGGGTACACCGCGGACATGGACCGGCTGTTGCGCAGCAACCCCGGGCTCGCCTCCCGGTTCAGCACGCGGATCGCGTTCCCCAGTTACGGTGCTGCCGAGCTGACGCAGATCGCGGAGGTGATCGCTACGCACTCAGGCGACTCGTTCGACGATCGCGCCGTGCCAGTGCTGCAGTCGATCTTCGCTCACGCCTGTGACGAGGGCCGGATCGACGTGCTCGGTAACGGCAGGTTCGCCAGGTCGCTCTTTGAGCGGGCGTGCGCCGCACGCGACGTCCGGGTGTCCCGGCACGGAGAGGCCGCGACCGCGGCGGATCTGACCACCGTGACCGTCGCAGACCTGCAGGCTGCTTACGCCGAACTCGCTGGCTAGGCGCTGTCCTGGGCTAATCCTCGAGGACGAATCGCAGCCGCTGCCCCGGCCGCAGCTGCGCGGCCAGGCCGATGTCAGCCGAGTGCACCACTGCGATGACCGGATAGCCGCCGGTCGTCGGGTGGTCTGCGAGCAGCAGGATTGGCTGGCCGTCGGCCGGGACCTGGAGCGAGCCCAGCGCCATTCCCTCGCTCGGCAGCTCGCCATGGCGGACGCGTTCCAATATCGGGCCAGTCAGCCGTAGTCCGGCCCGGTTGCTGGCCGCGGCGACCGTGTACGCGCCGTCGGCCAACGCCCTCATGGCGGCGGCAGTGAACCAGTCGTCCCGCGGCCCGGGGATGGCTCGCAGCGTGACTTCGCCGCCTGGCGCGGGGAGCGCGATCCTGCGCGGCCGTGTGGCCTGGCGCGCCGTGATCGGGGAACGCGCCGGCAGGGTGCTCAGCCGGTCGCCCGCGCGCAGCGGTCGCGGCCCGAGCCCGGACATGGTATCCGTGGACCGGCTGCGCAGCACCGCAGGCACGTCGAGACCGCCGTGCATGGCCAGGTAGCTGCGCAGCCCTGTGGTCGGAGCGCCGAGCCGCACGATCGCGCCGGCCGGGACGGCGAAGGCCGGCACTGCGGGTGCGGGCGTTGGCAGCGGACCTCCGGCTGCCGGCGTCATGACCTCGACCGGGACCGGGGCGCCGGCCAGGGCGACGATGGCATCGGCACTAAAGCGCAGTGTCAAGCGGCCGAGAGTGACTTCGAGCGCGGCGTCACCAGGCTTGTTCCCGGCGAGTTCGTTGGCCAGCCGGAGACTGCCGGCGTCGGCCGCGCCGCTGTGCGGTACGCCAAGGTGAGCCAAGCCGGGCCTGCCGATGTCCTGCACCGTGGTCAGCGGGCCTGGCTGAAGTACCTCGATCGCGCCCGATCCGGCCGCCATGCCGGGTGACGTCAGCCGGTCGGCGGCGGGAGCGTCCGGCAGGCGCTCGATGGCGCGGAACCGCACCCGCGCTCCGGGCGTGAGCAGCGCCGGCGGATCGCGGTCTGCGGCCCACAGGACCGCGCGAGTGCGGCCGAGCAGCCGCCAGCCACCCGGGGAGCTCGCCGGGTAGACGGCGGCGAGCCCGCCCGCGATGGCGACCGAGCCCATGGGCACGACGACGCGCGGGCTGGCCAGCCTCGGCACGCTGGCCAGTGCTGGGTCCAGGCCTGTCAGATAGCCGAAGCCGGGGGAGAACCCGAGCCAGCCGACCCGGTAGCGGCCAGCCTGATGCCTGGCGATCACCTCAGGCACGCTCAGCCCGGTCAGCGCGGCGACGTCCGCGAGGTCAGGCCCGTCGTAGCAGACGTCGACCTGCGTCACGCCGGGCGGCGAGCCGGACTCCGGCGGTGGCGGTGGCAGGGCAAGCAGCACACCGGCTAGCTCGCTGGTCGCCCAGCTGCCCGGCTCGGCGCTGACCAGCACCGTGCACGCCCCCGGCACGACGTCGAGGACTCCCGGCAGCCGCGCCGCGGTGACCCCGGCCCCGAACGCGGCCGGCGTCACAGCGGCGTCCGACACGTCCACGAGGACTGCCGCGTTGCCGGCGGCCTTGACCGCGATCACGGCTGCCGGTCAGGCGAACGGCGCGAGCTTTGCGCCGGCTCGCTCCAGTGCGGCCCTGACAGCTCTGGCCAGGCCGACGGCACCGGGCGTGTCACCGTGCACGCAGATCGAACGGGGCCGGAGCGACAAGCGCGTCCCGGTCACGGACTCCACGACGCCGTCGGTGACGATCCCGGCCGCCCGCGCGGCGACTGCGTCCGGTTCGGTGAGCATGGCGCCGGGCCGGTCACGCGGCACGAGAGTTCCGTCGTCGTTATAGCCGCGGTCGGCGAAGGCCTCGGTGATGACCGGCAGGCCTGCCTCCTGCGCCGCCTTGGCTGTTGCGCTGCCTGGCAGAGTGAGCACGGGCAGGCCCGCGTCGTAGCTGGCCACGGCGGCCGCGATGGCCGCGGCCTGCTCAGGATCCCTGGCCGCCCTGTTGTACAAGGCGCCATGTGGCTTGACGTAGCCCACCCAGCCGCCCTCGGCCCGCGCAATACCGTCCAGCGCGGCGACCTGGTACAGCACCTCCGCTTCGAGCTCAGCGGGCGGGACCGTCATCTCGCGGCGGCCGAACCCGGCCAGGTCACGGTAGGAGACCTGGGCGCCGATCACGACGCCTCGGGCCACCGCGCCGGCGCACACCCGCCTGAGCGTGAGCGGGTCACCGGCGTGGAAGCCGCAAGCCACGTTCGCGCTTGTCACGATCGCGAGGAGCGCCTCGTCGTCGCCGAGTCGCCAGGCGCCGTAGCTCTCGCCGAGGTCGGCGTTCAGGTCTACGACGGTGGCGGATCTCACCCGGCCTGGCTCTCCTCCGGCGGCAGATCGGCGAGCGCGTCCGCGATGTCGGCCTCTGCGGGGCCAGCCGCAGCGATCGCGGCGATCAACTCATGCAGCACGGTGTGGCGGCTTTCGCCGAGGTCGAGCAGCCGCTGGGCGGCGTCCCACAACTCCGGCGGGTCGCCCCGCCAGAGCCTGTCGGCCAGCGCAACGTGCTGGTCCAAGTGCTCACTGTCGGCCGGGCCGACCTGGATGTCGTCGTGGTAGGCAGCCAGCAGCACGCGCCGGTCGGCTGGTACCGCCGGGTTGAGTACGGCCAGGTCGGTGCCCCCGTAGCTGCCGTGCAGCAGCGGGAACGCGAACACCCGGCGGGCCAGCGCTTCCAGGTCCCCGTCAGGCAGCAGCCGGCTGACCATCGTCGGTTCCAGGCCGAAGGACGCCGGATCGCGGTAGACGGTCGGAAACGTTCGCATCGCCTCGAAGACCGCCTCGAGAGTGGCCGCTACCGACTCTGGCGTGAGGCCCTGCCTCGCGCCAGCCCAGCGGACCCAGGCCAGCAGCACGTGCGGCATGGCCTCTTGCTCGGTCCTGGACAGGACGACCTTGCGGGGCAGGAAGTCCAGCAGGAAGTTCCTGGCCTTGGCCGGGCTGACCCGCAGCGGCCTGGCGAAGTCAGACTCGAAGCCGTAACTCACGATGTGGTCGGCGCACCGGCTGGCCGCCTCGCGATCGCTCAGGTCCTCGGCCTCGTCGGAGGCCAGGAACTCGGCGACCAGCATGGCCCGGCGATCCTTGCGCCAGAGCTGGCGGCGCGCCACTGCGGTCACCGCTGGCGCGGCCGGCGCGTTGGCCATACCCGCCACTCCGGCAGGCAGGACCGGAGGCAGCGTCCGCACCCGCGCCCTGATGAAGGCGTGATAGGAGGGGAACGACGAGCTCACGGGCGGCTCAACTGCCTCATGGGTCGCGGCCAGGGCGGCAGCCAGTATTCGCCGCGCCTGCGGCGGGTCGATCTGCATGAACGTCGATCCAGCGCCGCTGGCATCCCTGCAGTAGTCGAGCAGCTTGTCCACTTGCGAGGTGACCCAGCCGTCCCGGGCGAGGCCGCCCGCCGTGTAGTCAACGACTACGACGAGGGCGTGCTGCTCCTCGCCCGCGTAGCTGAAGACGCAGACGACCTCGTCCCTGTCGCCGAACGCGTCTGAGTTCACGTAGCACTCAGCCGCCTCCACAGCGCCCACGTGCTCTGCCCAGGCGGGCCGCGCGACACCGCGGTCCATCAGATCCAGGGCCGCCTGCTCGGCCCTGACCGCCTGGCGCGGCGTGCCGAGGCAGGCGACGCCGGACAGCAGGGCCAAGGCGGCTGGCGTGCCCTGCTCGGCGGCGTAGCGGACCAGGCCCTCGCCGATGAGCTCCTCGACGTCCGAGCCGTGCCGTCGGCGCCGTGCCCGGCCCGCATGCTGACCCCACCAGGTGCCGAGCAGCTCGCTCACCATCAGTTCGGCGTCCAGCGGGCTGCGCACTGCCAGCAACTCGCGGGCAGCGCGGAGCATCTCGGCGAACAGGGCGTTGGGCGGCGGGCTCGCCGGTCCTGGCGAACCCCTGGGCCTGCGCCCCGGTGGTTGCCCGGGCGGACGCTGACGGTTCCGGGGGCTCCGGGGATCGCCCCCAGGAACGTCACCATCGCGGTCGCTCCCATGGGCAGCACGGCGCGGGTCGCCGCCTGGGGCACCGTCGCCTGCTGGTTCTCGGCGTCGGCTCTGGGGGCTCACCCATCTAGCTTGGCAGATCCCTGCGGGGTCTTGCCACGCATGCGCCGCGCGTCCGCCACATTTTCGGCTTCCGACCGGGTTCGGCCCGGATCGGAAGCAGAGAAGGTCTACCGCTTCTGCCCGTCTATCGGGCGAAGGGGCAATTAGTCCGGTAGCGTCCTAGTCGGCGGGTCCGCCGGGGGCTGGTCAATATAGATTGAGACGCCGGTTACATCACATCGTGGGCATTTTGAGCAAGTGCCGCGCCCGTGCCGCCGCGCGGGGCGGCCCGGACCGGCCCTGACGCGAAAGGACGGCGGGATGCGAGCACAGATCGCGGCGGTGCGTCGAGCCAGGCATCTGGGCCGTGGCCCACGCCGCATGGCGGCGCTTTGCGCGTTCTGCGCCTGCGCAGCGCTCACGCTGACGGCGTGCGGGACGACCAACGCCGCATCGCCGGGCGCCGCGTCATCGGACGGTGGCACGACGGCCACCTACGCGCTAGCGCCAGAGTCGTTCGCGAACTACATCTTCCCGTTCGACGATCTGGACAATTACACCGCGTACAACATCGATGACTTTCAGTACCTGCTGTACCGGCCGCTCTACTGGTTCGGCAAGGGCACAGGCCCGCTGCTGAACACCAGCCTCAGCTTGGCCTACCGGCCGACGTACGTAGGGCAAGTGGTGACGATCCGGCTGAAGCGTGGCTGGAAGTGGTCCAACGGCACGCCCGTCGATGCCCAGGACGTCGTGTTCTGGATGAACATGATGGTGGCGAACAAGGCCGTCTGGGGCGACTACATCACGGGCTACTTCCCCGACAACGTGACCGACGTGCACGCCGTGAACAGCGACGAGGTCCAGATGACGATCAGGGGCCACTACTCGCAGACCTGGTTCACCGATAACGAGCTGAGCCAGATCACGCCGCTCCCGTTGGCGTGGGACACGACGGCTTCCGGCCCGACCAACTGCGCAGGCGGCTCTATGGCGGACTGCCGCAGCGTTTACAGCTACCTGAACGCGCAGGCCCTGGACATCAAGACCTACGGCACGTCGAAGATCTGGCAGGTAGTAGACGGGCCGTGGCGCGTGCAGAGCCTGACCGCCCAGGACACGCTGACGCTCGTGTTCAACTACAAGTACTCGGGCAAGGTGCCGGCGCACCACATCAGCAAGTTCATCGAGGAGCCGTTCACTTCCGAACTGGCCGAGTACGACGTGTTGCAGGACCCGACCAGCAGCTCTGCCCTCGACGTGGGCTACCTGCCCACGGACGACGCACCACCGCCGTCTAGCTCGGGCGTCGGGGCGAACCCCGTCTCGCTGTCTGACTACAACCTCATCACGCTGTATCCGTGGCAGCTCAGCTATTTTCCGTACAACTTCGCGAACCCGGCAGTAGGCGCCATCTTCGATCAGCTCTACTTCAGGACCGCATTCCAGGACCTCGTCGACCAGGAAGGGATCATCGACGGGCCACTGCATGGCTACGGCAAGGTGACCACCGGACCCGTGGCTGACTATCCGGTTACCCCGTACCTGTCGCCCCAGCTGGCGAGCGTGGGCGACCGATGGCCGCTCAACATCTCCAACGCCGACAGCGAACTGCGGACGCACGGCTGGTCACCGGGTGCCAAGGGCATCTACACGTGCACGCGTCCGGGGTCCGGCTCCGCCGAGTGCGGGGCAGGCATCAAGGCCGGCACTTCGCTCAGCTTCACGCTCGTGTACGCCATCGGGACCGACTGGATGGTGTCTGCGGTCCGCGAGCTCGCCTCGAACGCCGCGCTGGCCGGCATCAACCTGAAGCTGTCCGGGCTGCCGTTCGGCGACGTGATTGATGACCTCGGCAACCCCAGCGACTGGGAAATGGCCTTCTGGGGCACGTGGACGTTCTCGCCGGACTACCTGCCGACCGGCGAAGAGCTGTTCATGACCAATGCCGCTGACAATTTCGGCGCCTACTCCAACTCGCTGAACGACGCGCTGACCAGGGACACGCTCGATGCTAGGACCTCGAAAGCGTTCTACCAGGCGATGTACAAGTGGGAGAACAACCTGGCGGTGAACCTTCCCGTGGTCTGGGAGCCAGACGCGCCGGAGCTCGTCGAGGCGATCAAGGGCCTGACCATCGGCGCGCAGAACAGCGCCCTGACGATCACGCCGGAAGACTGGTACTGGCAGAAGTGACCTGCTTCCACCGCGGCGGGGCGGGCTCGTGACCGCCTACCTGGCCCGCCGGGTGCTGCAGGCCATCGCCGTGCTCGTGCTGGTAACGCTGATCATTTTTTTGCTGCTCCGGCTGACCCCTGCTGGCGCGCAGTCGGCAGCACTCGGCGGCGGCGCGGCGCACCGTACCTTCCTGCTCGCGTACCTGAGCTGGGTGGGCCAGGTGCTGCACGGCAACCTTGGCTTCTCCGCCGCCAGGAACACCAGCGTCGCGGCGTTGCTGGCGGCGAGCCTGCCGCGGACCCTGGCGCTGACCGTGACGGCGACGGTCGTAGCGCTCGTCGTCGCTGTTCCGCTCGGGCTAGCCCAGGCAGCCAGGGCGAACGCGGCGAACAGGGCGAGCAGGGCGGCTGACCATGCGGCGAGCGGGCTGACTCTGCTGTTCTACAGCATGCCGGTCTTCGTGCTCGGCTCCGTGCTGATCCTGCTGTTCGCCGTGCGGCTGCACGTATTCGGCCCGGAGGGGCCACAGGCTCCCGGGTTCTGGGGCGTGATCTCCGACTGGCGCGACCTGACGCTGCCAGTCGCCACGCTGTCGCTCGTCACGATCGCCCTCTTCGCGCGGTACGTGCGCGCCTCGGCGCTGGAGAGCATGGCGCAGGAGTACGTCGAGGCGGCCCGGGCCAGGGGTGCCGGGGAAGGCCGCGTGCTGGCAAGGCACGTGCTGCGCAACTCGCTGCTGCCGGTGGTCACGATGGTTGGGCTGAGCATCCCGCAGATCGTCGGCGGTGCCGTGGTGGTCGAGAGCGTGTTTAACATCCAGGGCATGGGCTGGCAGATCTGGCAGGCGGCGCAGAGCCACGACTTTGCCGTGACACTCGGGTTCACCCTGGTGATCGCCGCCGGGGCTGTCGTCGGCTCTATGCTCGCCGATCTGGGTTACGCGCTGCTCGACCCGAGGATCAGGGACGCGCAGGCATGACAGCGGCACCGCGTTATGGCGCCGACGGCAGGCAAGCTCGTGGGCGGCACGCAGGAGAGGCGGCGGCGGGCCCGCCGCCTGGGGAGATGCTCCGGGCGGCCGGAGCGAGCTGGGGGCGCGGCGTCCTCGCGCTGGTCCGCGGTTACCCGCTGGCCGTGTCCGGCGCGGCGCTCGTCGTGGCGATGTGCGCATTCTGCTTCTTGGGTCCTGTGCTCTACCACGCCAGCGTCACCCGCGTCGACCTCGGCGCCGCGAACCTGGCGCCGCGGGCCGGCCACCCGTTCGGCACCGATGCTGACGGCATCGACGAGCTTGCTGAGCTGATGGTAGGCGGCAGGATCTCCCTGGAGGTGGGCGCTGCCGCCGGCCTGCTCGCCGCGCTGCTGGGCTCGCTGTGGGGCGCGGTGGCCGGTTATTTCGGCGGCGCGACGGATGCGGTCATGATGCGCGTCGTCGACGCCGCCATCGCCATCCCGGCGATCGTGCTCTTGCTGCTGCTCGACTCGATCTACACCCCGTCCACCGGGCTGCTCGTGATCGTGATCGCGGCCACGTCCTGGCTGTACACTGCACGGCTGGTCCGGGCCGAGGCGCTGACGCTCCGCGTGCGCGAGTACGTGCAAATGGTTCGGGTCATGGGCGGCAACGGCATGCGGGCTGTGCTGCGGCACATCGTGCCGAATGCTGCCGGCACGATCGCAGTCAACGTGACGTTCCAGATCGCTAACGCGGTCCTGGTGCTCGCGACGCTGAGCTTCCTCGGCCTCGGCGTGCAGTTCCCGGCGGTCGACTGGGGCGACATGATCAGCGCGGGAGTCCAGACGATCTCGTCGGGCTACTGGTGGGAGATCGTCTGGCCGGGAGCTGCGATCATCCTGGTGGTCGTGGCATTCACGATGGTCGGTGACGGCCTGCGCGGTAGGACGGGCCACTGATGGCGCCGTTGCTCGAGATCAGCGAGCTGCACACCGAGATCAGGCTCAAGAACGCGACGGTGGCGGCCGTGACCGGGGTGAGCCTCACCGTGGAGGCCGGCGAGTGCCTTGGCCTGGTGGGGGAGTCCGGCTGCGGCAAGACCATGACGGCTCGGTCCGTCATGCGACTGCTGCCGCCCGGGGGCGTTATTACGTCGGGTTCGGTGCTGCTCGGCGGGACCGACCTGACGGCCCTGCCTGAGCCGGCGATGCAGCAAGTCCGCGGCAACGACATCGGCATGGTCTTCCAGGACCCTGCTGGTTACCTGAACCCGACCATGACCGTCGGCCGGCAGATAGCGGAGTCGGTGGTCGTGCACCGCGGCGCTGACCGGGTCGCCGCGTCCGACCGGGCGGTCGAGGTGCTGCGCATGGTCCGGATGCCGGAGCCGGAGCGGGTCGCGGGGCAGTACCCGCATCAGCTGTCTGGCGGCATGCGGCAGCGCGCCATGATCGCCGCCGCCCTCGCCTGCGAGCCCAGCCTGCTGATTGCCGACGAGCCGACCACCGCGCTGGATGTGACGATCCAGCGGGACATACTCGGCCTGCTCGACGAGTTGCGCGGCCAGCTCGGCATGGCGATGCTGCTGGTGACCCACGACCTCGGCGTGATCGCCGGCCGGGCCGACCGCGTCGCTGTCATGTACGGCGGCCGGATCGTCGAGCAGGCGAGTACCGGCGACGTGTTCGCCGGGCCGCGGCACCCCTACACCGAGGCTCTGCTCGATGCCCTGCCCGAAATGGCGGGCCCGGCCAGCAGAGCCCTGTACAGCATCCCGGGTCGGCCACCTGACCTCCGGACGCAGTCGGCTGGCTGCAGCTTCGCACCGCGCTGCCGGGACGCGCAGGACTTCTGCCGCTCGCATGAACCGCTGCTAGACGGCGACCACCCAGGTCACACCTACGCCTGCTTTTTCCCGGTCGGCGGCCACGCCGGCCAGCCGGCTAGCGCACGGGTCAGCGCGTGGCACGCGGAAGCAGCTGGGCTGGCCAGGGCGCGGCCTGCTCCCGGCCAGCTGGCCGCCGGCGAGACCGAGCCGCTGCTTCGGGTGACCGGGCTGGCCAAGGACTTCCCGGTCAGAACGGGTCTGTTGCAGCGCACCGTGGGCGTCGTCAGCGCGGTCGCCGGAGTCAGCTTCGAGATCATGCCGGGGCAGACGTTCGGCTTGGTCGGCGAGTCGGGCTGCGGGAAGACGACGATCGCGAGGCTGCTGGTCGGCCTTGAGCGCGCCACCGCGGGCTCCGTGGTGTTCCGTGGCACCGACCTCGTCAGGTTGTCGCGCCGTCAGATGCGCGGCTTTTCTGCGGGTATTCAGCTGATGTTCCAGGATGCCTTCGCCTCGCTCGACCCCAGCATGCGGGTGCGCACGATCCTGCGTGAGCCGCTTGTCATCCGCAAGACAATCCGCAGGCGCGGACGCCGGCGGCAGGTCAACAGGATCCTTGACGAGGTGGGCTTGCCGGCGGAGGCGGCCGACCGTTATCCGCGCGAGTTCTCCGGCGGCCAGCGCCAGCGGTTGGCGCTGGCCCGCGCGCTGATCCAGCGGCCCGC
>JASHTT010000419.1 GCA_030040415.1 Streptosporangiaceae bacterium
CCGACCATCCGGCCGCGGGACTGCTTGCCGGAGTACTCGCTCATGATCGTGGCCGACACGGGGTAGTCGCCGCCGATGCCGATACCCAGGATGACGCGGCAGACCAGCAGGAACGCGTAGTTCGGCGCGAACGCCGAGGCGATCGCGCCGATGGCGAGTATCAGCACCTCGTACCCGTAGATGCGCTTCCGGCCGACGATGTCGGCCACCCTGCCGAAGATGATCGCGCCCACGGCGGATGCCAGCAGGGTCGCGGAGTTCAGCCAGGACACCTGCCCGGTGGACAGATGCCACTCGGTCTGCAGCAGCACGACCACGATCCCGATGACGAACAGGTCGTAGGCGTCGGTGAAGAAGCCCATGCCCGAGACGAACATGATCTTCCACTGGAACCTGGTGATTCGTGAGCTATCTAGCGCACCGAACGCGTCATCTGCGGAGGCCAGCGATGCCCGGTTGCTCATGCCGCAAAGCTACGTTCAGTAATGCAACGTCACTGAACGCGACCCCCGGGCAGGCGTGAATGCGGGTTAAGAGCCGGTGAACGGATCAGACGGCGTCCCTGGTAGGCGCGCCCCGGCCTAGCTGGGCGACGCACATGCCCGTTAGCCCGAGCGCCGTGGTCAGCTCGCGGATGACGCGCTCGCCATCGATCGTTCCGCAGCTGAACAGGTCTATCGCGATCAGGTCTTCCTCCGGCCAGGTGTGAATGCTCAGGTGTGACTCGGCCAGGATGAGGACAAGGGTCACGGCGCCGTTCGGAAAGATGATGTGGCTGGCATCGAGTACGTGCCCGCCGCCAGAGCCCACGGCGGCTACGGCGATCTCCGTGAGCCTGCTGATGTCCGCCGCCGGAGAGTCCGGAGGGCACCAGGCGTCGACCGCGTACAGGCGCTTCGGCGAGGCGGCTTCTTGCCGCCGCAGGTCGGTGAAGGCGCGCACAGCGTCCATGCCGGGCATGATGTGGGAGGATACCGTACGGCCCGGGCGGCAGCCCGGAGCAGAGCCAGTGAGCAGCAACCGATGGACATGGACACAGTGGTGGCGGAGGTGGCTGCGGCCGTCGGCCTGGCGGAGGGCGAGTCCGGCATTCGCGACATCTTGTCTGCCGTGCTGAACGCGGAGCCCGCGGCAGTGCGCGAGGTGAGCAGGCTCGCCGAGCTGCCGGTGCCCATCGTCGCAGCCGCCTGCAACGAGCTGCGCAAGCGCGGCGTCGTGGCGACTCAGCGGCCGGTCCGCCTCACCACCGAGGGCCGCGCGGTCGTCGCCGCGGCGACCGGCGGGGACCTGGCACGGGCCGCGTGCGCCGCCTGCGGGGGGCGCGGCGTGGTCATCCCGGCCGAGCTAGCCGGACTTGCCGGCCTGTTGCACGAGGCGTCCGACGGGGCGCCCGGCGCCAAGACCGAGCTTGACCAGACGCACTGCACGGTCGACACGAAGATCAGCCGCGTGCTGCGCATGCAGGAGGCGAACGCGCTGGCCGGCCAGCGGATCCTGGTGCTGGGGGACGACGACCTGGTGTCGGTGGCGATCGCCGGCTATGCCGCCGGGACGGCCGGCCGGGCCGCGCCGCGGCGGCTGACCGTGCTGGACGCCGACACCGACGTCCTGGACTGGATAGCAGGGCGGCTGCGCATCGCCGACGTGCCGGCCGAGCTTGTCCGGCACGACCTGCGGCAGCCGCTGCCCGCCGACCTCGTGGCCGGCTTCGACGTTGTCGTCACCGACCCGCCGTACACGGTCGCGGGAGCCGAGCTGTTCCTGTCCCGTGCCGTCTCTGCCCTGGTACCCGAGCCCGGCAGGCACGTGTTCTTTTCCTTCGGGGCCCGTCGGCCGGATGAGACTCTCGCCGTGCAGCGGGCGATCGCTGCGATGGGCATGTTGGTGCGGTCACTCACGCCTGGCTTCAACGAGTACCTGGGTGCCGGCGTGCTGGCCGGCACGAGCCACCTGTACCACCTGCGCAGCACCGCGACAGCCGCGCCACTGCTGGCAGGCGACTACGACGGGCCGCTGTACACGGCCGACTCCAGGGCAGCGGTCACTCGCCCCTACCGCTGCGCCGGGTGCAGGGAGGTGCTTGCGGTGGGGCCGGGCAGTCACTGGCCCAAGATCTCGCAGCTGCAGGCGGCGGGCTGCCCGCGTTGCGGCGGAACGGTGTTCCGGCCGATGCCGCTGAGTTCCCGCGGGCCGGCGTCACCGGTGAGGTTGGCGTGACCGGCGGGCCGGCATACCTGGTCAGGTCGGCAACCGAGGCGGACCTAGACGCGATCGTGTGCTACGAGATCGAGATCGCCAGGGTGTCGTTCGCCGACGAAGCGATCACCGACGCCGCGCTGCATCGCAAGCGGGTGACCGGCGCACTCGGCAAGCCAGGGGAGATCACGCTGGTTGCCGTCGCGGCCGGGCAGCCCGACGTGCCTGTCGGGTGGGCGTGGCTGTCGGCCAGGACGAACTCGCTGACCGGACAGCGCTACGGAAACTTCAGGTCGCTGGCCACCTCGGACCTGCCGGACCGCAGCCGGGTCGGAGAACTGCTGCTGGCCGCTGTGCTGGCGGCCGCCGACGAGGCAGGCCTCAGCCAGCTCACCGGCAAGGTGCACGCGACGAATCTGGGCATGCGAGCGCTGTACCGGAAATTCGGCTTCACCGCCACCCACATCACCATGGAGCGGACTGGCCGACAGCCGTGATCAAGTGCGTGGTCTGGGACATCGACAACACCGTGCTGTCCGGTGTCTACCTGGAGTCGCCGGACCGGTTGCCGGACGCTGACCCGGTGATCGCCAGCGTGCTGCGCGAGCTGGCGAGCCGCGGCGTGCTGCACGCGCTGGCGAGCAGGAATCCGCCGGAGGCGGCGGACTACGTGCGCCAGGTGACCGGCACCAGCTTCGCGGCGGCGCGGTGCGGCTGGGGTAGCAAGGCTGATGCGGTCGCCGCGATCACCGCCGAACTCGATCTCACGCTGGACGCCGTGGCATTCGTGGACGACGACATGATCGAGCGCGCCGAGGTCGCAGCGGCGCTGCCGCGAGTGCTCGTGCTCTCGCCTGAGGACGCTGCCGACGCCGCGAGCTGGCCGCAGTTCGGCCCCGCTGTCGTCACCGACGAGGCGCGGCGCCGGGCCGAGATGTACGAACAGCGCCGTCGCCGCCAGGCCGCGTCCAGCAAGTTCGCCGGGACGCGGGAGGAGTTCCTGCGGCAGGTCGGCACGCGCGTCACGATAGCCCCGGCGGTCGCCGGCGACGCCGCCAGGCTGCACGAGCTGTCGGTGCGCACACATCAGCTCAACTCCTCGGGCGTCCCGCTAGGTGCGGCGGAGTTCGGTGTGCTGATCCGAGCACCAGGGCGCCTGGTCGTCGCCGTGCGGCTGGCCGACGACTTCGGTGACGACGGGCTTGTCGGCGCTGCCGTTACCGAGCTAGACGACGCGGGCACCTGGTCGGTGCCGCTGGTCATGATGTCGTGCCGCGCCCTCGGCCGCGGCGTGCTGGACTCGCTGCTCGGCTGGCTGTGCCGCAGCGCGGCCCGCGCGGGAGCGCGGGAACTGCAGGTGCCATGCCTGGTGACCGAGCGCAACGTGCCGATGCGGCTCGCGCTCGCGGCCGCAGGCATGCGCGCGGCTGCTGGCGCGGCGGGCGCCGATGGGCGCGCCATCTTCGCGAGGTCGCTGAGCGGGGAACTGCCGCCGGTGCCCGACTGGGTCACCGTGGAGACGGTCCCGTGACCGGCGCCGAGCCGGCCATCCTCGATGACCTTCGCCAGCTTCTCGTCACCGTCACCGGGCGCCCTGACCTGGGGTCGGTCGCAGCACAGACTCCGCTGTTCGGTGCGGGAGTAGGACTGGACTCGCTGGCGGGAACGATGCTGCTGCGGCAGGTCCAGCGGCGCTACGGCGTCGACGTCGCGGCGGAGGACCTCAACCTCGACGCGCTGGAGACGCTCGGCAGCCTGGCTGCCTTCATCGCCGAGCGAGTGGGCGAGGGGCCCTGGCCGGAAGGCCAGGGCCCCTGCTAGCTGAGGGCTGTTGGTCAGCCTTCGTAGGTGTGCAGGTAAATCCGGCCGCTCGTGGTCGGCGACACGTTCGCGAGCACGCCGTTGACGAGCGCCGGCCCGTCGGTGGTGGTGTTGTTGTTCGCGTTCACGAAGGCGTAGGCAGTCCACACGCCCGCGGTCAGCGTCTGATACCGGATGCCGAACCCGCTCGGGCCCTTGTAGGCCAGCAGCAGCGGTCCGGTGCCATGGCCGCTCGCAGAGGAGACAGCCGGGCCCGCCGTGGTCGACGCCAGCGTGGTGCCGGATGGCACCGAGCCGAGCAGGGTCCACGGAACCGTGGTGCCGGTGCCGATGCCAGTGACCGCGTTGTCCGGGGTGCTGGCGTAGTCGATCGGCGCGGTGGCGCTGTCGCCCTTCCAGAACACGTAGATCGTGCCCGTGCTGCCGGTCAGGACCTCCGTCAGGGCCGGCGCGGCACTCGTGGTCGTCGGGTCGGTGGTGGTGCCGGCGCCGATCCAGGACGACGACGCCGACCAGGTGAACTGGCGGCCGCCGGCGCCGGACTCGGTGCCGAGGATGTACCGGACGTGGTCATACGGGCCACGCCAGGCCACGATCACCCGCGGGTGTGCGGCGTTCAGCGGGAAAAGCACCGTCGGTGAGGCGGAGGTCTCTGAGTAAGAGCCGCCTGGGAGCACCGCCGGCGTAGTCCAGTTGATCTTCCCGTTAGATTGGGCGACACCCTGCGAGTAATCGATCGCGCTGAGGCCGCCGCTGCCGATGGTCTTCCACACGACCAGCTCGGAGTCCTTGCCCTTGAGGTCGGTGTAGAACGCTGCCGCTGGGGAGGTGTTGGTGGACGCTCCAGGGATGGTCGCGGATGCGGACCACGTGCCAGCGATCCGGTACTTGTAGTGCACCTTGCTGTCGAACTGGCCCTTCCAGACCACGAAGACACCGGGGACGTTCTGGTTGGTCAGGGCGATCTGTGCCAGACCCGGCGTGGTGTTGGTGAAGGCGTCCGGGATCGGCGGGTTGCTGGTGGACCAGGCCGGCGCAGCCATGGCGGTGCCAGCCGCGGCGAACACGCAGACGGCGCCGACTGCGGCGGCGGCTGCGAGCAGCCTTGACTTCGGGCGGTTGAGCATCACGAATCCCTCGCTCCGATTGGAGAGCCTGCCGCTGCTGCGGTAGGCAACCAGAACGCTAGGCAAGTTCGGCTGGTGCATCCGCGTGTAATCCCTTGGACTTCGCTGGGATATTCCTGTGTGCTAGCCGCGCGGATGACGCAGACTCCGGACCGGGCGCAGGTCTGCGGCGATGCCTGAGGCCCAGGCCTAGTGCAGCTGCCGGTCACCGGCATGATTGGTCTGGTGCCTTAGCCGACAGCGGAACTGGAGCCGTCATCGTGGCAGTGACCCCGACGTTTCCAAGCCGGGAGACCTTGAGCAGGCTCAGGTTCCGGCCGCTGGACGTCGGCGTAGGCATTGCCGTGCTGCTGCTGGTGTACATCATCGTCCGGGTCGGCGCGGGTGCCCGTGCGCCGGTACACGGGTCAGCAACGATCAGCCTGGCTCCGTCAAACCTGCCTTACTACGCCGCCCGCAGCCTGCTGCGGATGTTCATCGCGCTGGTCTTCTCCTACGCCTTCAGCCTCAGCTATGCCTACGTGGCGGCCCGCAGCCGGCGCTGGCGCCGAGTGCTGATCCCGGCTCTCGACATCCTGCAGTCGGTGCCGGTGCTCGGTTTCCTCGCGATCACCGTGACGTTCTTCGTGAGGCTGTTCCCCGGGTCGGAACTCGGCTTCGAGTGCGCATCGATTTTCGCCGTCTTCACCTCGCAGGCCTGGAATATCACGTTTTCCTTCTATCACTCGCTGATCAGCCAGCCGAGTGAGTTTGACGAGGCCAGCAAGCTGATGGGGCTGTCGCGCTGGAAGCGGTTCTGGACCATCGACGTGCCGGGCGGGGCGATCGGCCTGGTCTGGAACGGGATGATGAGCTTCGGCGGCAGCTGGTTCTTTCTGACCGCGTCCGAGTACGTCGCCGTGGGCACCACTCACTACACGCTGCCCGGCGTCGGCTCTTACGTCGGCGTCGCGGAGCGCGAGGGCAAGCTCGGGTACGTTCTGTACGGCATCATCACGATGATCATCATCATCCTGGTGGTCAACTTTTTCTTCTGGCGGCCACTCGTCGCCTACGTCGAGAAGTTCCGCGTCGAGCAGTCGGAGTCCGACCTTAAGGCGAGGTCGTTCATACTCGACCTGCTGCACCGCTCGAGTTGGCCCGCCGTGCTGGGCCGCGGCAGGAGCGTGCTGGCGCAGCCCGTCAACGCGTTCATGGGCAGGCTCACCGGCCTTGACGACCGGAGCCTTGCCAGCCACGCCGCTCGTCGGCGCGCGGGCGACCTCGCCTTCATGGTGTTCCTTACCCTGCTGCTGGGCTACGGCCTGTACAGCATGCTCGCCTTCATCGCCACCGGCTCGGATGGTCTCGCGGTGTTCGGCACCACCTTCTACGACGGCCTCCTGACCTTCTTGCGTGTGGTCGTGGTGGTGGCGGTGTCCTCGGCCATCTGGGTGCCGGTCGGCGTGTGGATCGGCTTCAACCCGCGCGTCGCGCAGTTCATGCAGCCGATCGTGCAGGTGTTTGCGAGCTTTCCGGCGAACTTCATCTTCCCGTTCGCCATCGTGATCTTCCTGGCCATCCACCTGAGCCTCAACTTCGGTGCGATCGTCCTGATGGCATTGGGTACGCAGTGGTATGTGCTGTTCAATGTCATCGCTGGCGCGAGCGCGGTGCCGTCGGATCTGAAGGAAGCCATGGACAACCTGGGCGTGAGCGGCTGGGACCGGTGGCGGCGGTTGGTCCTGCCTGCGATCTTCCCTGCCTATGTCACCGGCGCGATCACCGCCGCCGGCGGCGCGTGGAACGCGACGATCGTGGCCGAGATCGTGACCTACAACCACACCACGCTTGTCGCCAAGGGACTCGGTAGCTTCATCGCGCTGAACACCGGCCACCTGCCGGCGTTGTTCGCCGGACTGCTCGTGATGTCCGTCTACGTGACCGGGCTGAATGCGCTGCTGTGGCGTCGGCTGTACCGGCTTGCGGAGACGAGGTTCGCGCTGGCATGAGCGGTCCCGCTGCATCGAAGACGACCCTGGCCGAGCCGGCCCGGGCGACCCCGCTGATCAGCGTGCGCGCGCTCAGCAAGTCGTTCTCCGGGCCCGGTGGACGGCCCTTGCCAGTGCTCGACGACATCAACCTGGATGTCGCCGAGGGTGAATTCGTCGCCCTGCTCGGTCGCAGCGGGAGCGGCAAGTCGACGCTGCTGCGCTGCATCGCCGGCCTGATGGCGCCGACCTCGGGCGAGGTGCTCTTCCGTGGCGAGCGGCTGACCGGTACGAACAGGGAGACCTCGATGGTTTTCCAGACGTTTGCGCTGATGCCGTGGCTCACCGTGAAACAGAACGTGGAACTCGGCCTGGAGGCTAGGGGCATACCAGACGCCGAGCGGACCGAGCGGGCGCTGCGCGCCATCGACATCGTCGGCCTCGACGGCTACGAGTCCGCTTACCCGAAGGAGCTGTCCGGCGGCATGCGGCAGCGCGTCGGCTTCGCCAGGGCGCTGGTGGTGGAGCCGGCCGCATTGCTCATGGACGAGCCGTTCAGCGCGCTGGACGTGCTGACGTCGGAGAACCTGCGCGGCGAGCTGCTCGAGCTGTGGGAGGGCCACCGGTTCCCGACCAAGACCATCGTGATGGTGACACACAACATCGAGGAGGCGGTGCTGCTGGCCGACCGCATTCTCGTGCTCGGCACCAACCCGGGGCGGATCCGGTCGGACATGGTCAACCCGCTGCCGCGGCCGCGCATGCGCCGCACCCCCGACTTCGACGACCTGGTCGACCACATCTACCGGCTGATGACGCATCGCGAGCAAGCCGCCGCGGAGCCCGCCAGGCAAGGCACGGGCACCGGGACCGTCGGGGACACCCCGCTGCCGCAGGCCACGGTCGACGGGCTTTCTGGCCTGGCCGAGATCCTGCTCGCCCGGCACGGCGGCGCTGCCGACCTCGCCGACCTGGCCGACAACCTGGGCCTGGAGGTGGACGACCTGCTGCCGCTCGTGGACGCCCTGGTCCTGCTCGGCTTCGCCGACCTGCGCGGCGACCGACTCGACCTGTCCGGCGCCGGGCACGTGTTCGCCGGCGCCAGCATCCAGGACAGCAAGGAGATCTTCGCCAGGGCCTCGCTGGATCGCGCCCCGCTGGTCCGCACCATCTACCGGGCGCTGCGCGGCAGCGCGGACGGCAACCTTCCGGCTGGGTTCTTCATCGACATCCTGCGGAACAACTTCGGCGAGGAGGACGCGGCCAAGCAGCTTGACGTGGCCGTCAACTGGGGCAGGTACGCCGAGCTCTACGACTACGACGCGACGCGCGGTCAGATCATCCGCGAGGAGCAGGGCATCGGCGCGACGATCGCCGACGCCCCCGAGCCCGGCAAGCGCGGCTCACTGACCGTCTACCTTGGCGCGGCACCCGGCTCCGGCAAGACGTTCACCATGCTCAGGGAGGGCCGCGAGCTGCGTGCGCTGGGCGAGGACGTGGTCATCGGCTTCGTCGACACACGCGGTCGCGTGCACACTCAAGAAGCCATCGGAGGCCTGGAGATAGTGCCGCCGCGCCTTGCCGAAGACACGGGCGGCGGTCTCGCCGAGGAGATGGACGTGGCCGCGGTGCTCGCCCGTAAGCCCGATGTCGCTCTCGTGGACGACCTCGGCATGCACGCCGGTGCCATCGAAGCGCTGCGCAGCGCGGGTATCGACGTGATCAGCACGGCCGACATCGCCGACGTGCAGCAGACCGCCGCGGAGATCGAGTCCATCACCGGGCGCCCAATCGACGCCATGATTTCTGACGACGTGCTGGCCAGCGTGGATGCGCTGCAGTTCGTGGACAGCTCACCGGAGGCGCTGCGCAAGCGCCTCGGGCACGGCAACATCTACCCGCCGGCGCAGGTAGACGCGGCACTGAGTGGCGAGTTCCAGCCGGCCAGGCTCGCCGCGATGCGGGAAATCGGCCTGCGACTGGTGTCGCACACCGTGCAAGAGCCGGGCGCCCGGCAGCGCCAGTCGCAGGACGTGCTCGTAGTGGTGCGGCGCCCGGAACAGGCGGCTGCGCTCATCCGGCGCGGCGCGCGGCTGGCGAGCCGGCTCGGCGCTCGTTGCTCGGTGCTCGTGCCGAGTACCACGGGCTCGGCTGCGTCCGCGCTCGCCGAGCAGGTCGAGGCCGAGGCCGAGGAGTCCGGCGGATCGGTGCTGACCAGGGACAGCAGGGACTTCGCTGCGTCGATCATCTCGGCTGTCCAGGAGACAAGCGCGAAGCACATAGTGCTGGCGTTGCCGCCCGCGGGGATACTCGAACGCTGGCGCGCCGCGCCGATCGAGCGCATCATCGCCGCGCTGCCCGACGTGCATCTGCACATCCAGCCGCCGGCGCTGCTCGCTGCCGCGGACCGGCAACCCGCACAACCCGAAGCCAGCGCCGCGAGCGCGCAGGCCGCCAATCGCCCGGCCGGCGGCCTCA
>JASHTT010000420.1 GCA_030040415.1 Streptosporangiaceae bacterium
CATGGCCTGTTCGCTGCCATGTGGAGCGCCCAGTTCGTCAGCAACACCGGCAGCTGGATGCAGACCGTCGCCGCGCAGTGGCTGATGCTCAGCCTGACCAGTTCCGCCGCCTACGTCGCGCTGGTCCAGACCGCGGCCAGCCTGCCCGTCCTGCTCTTCGCCCTCCTCGCGGGCACCATCGGCGACCTCGTCAACCGCCGCCACCTCCTGTTGGCCACCCAGTTCTTCATGCTGGCCGCGGCCACGACGCTCGGTGTGCTCGCAATCGCCGGGCTGGTCACTCCCTGGACGCTGCTCGCGCTGATCTTCGCTGTCGGCACCGGCCAGGCCCTCACGTCGCCCACTTGGCAGACCCTGCAACCCGAACTCGTCGCCCCGTCAGAACGCACGCAGGCCATCTCGCTCGGCTCGGTCAACCAGAACCTCGCCCGCGCTGTCGGGCCTGCGATTGGCGGCGTCCTGCTCGCCGCCACCAGCGCCGGAACCGTCTTCCTCGTGAATGCGGCGACGTTCGCGGCCGTCATCTGGGTCATCTGGGCCTGGCGACCTGCGCCGCGGCCCGCGAGCGACCTGCCCCGCGAGCACCTCGTCGAGGCCATGCGGGCCGGCGGCCGTTACGTAGCAGCCAGCCCGGTGCTGCGGGTGATCCTGATCCGAGCGGCGATGTTCATCTTCTTCGCCTCGTCGATCTGGGCGTTGCTACCCGTGACCGCCGAGAAGGAGCTGCACCTGCACTCCGGCGGCTACGGCCTGCTGCTTGGCAGCGTCGGCATCGGCGCAGTCGTCGGCGCTGCGTTGCTGCCCAGGCTGCGCGCGCGCATGTCCCCGAACGCCTTGCTGGATACCGGGTCTATCGGCCTGGCCGTGGTGGCTCTGCTGATGGCACTCGTCCACGTCACCGTGCTGATCGCGGTGGTGCTCGCGGTCGGCGGCGTTACCTGGATCCTGGCGCTCTCGACGCTGAACTCGCTGTACCAGCTGTCGCAGCCGAACTGGATCAAGGCGCGCGGGCTGTCGTTCTACCTGGTCGTCTTTCAGGGCGGCAACGCGATCGGCAGCGCGATCCTGGGTCTCGCCGCGGCGCACTTCGGACTGTCACCCGTCCTGCTGGCCGTTGCCGTCGCCCTCGGACTGGGCCCGCTGGCCGCCCTGCGATGGCAGTTCAAGCAGATCCCGCCCAGCGAACTGCTACCGGCGGGTGACATGCCAGCACCCATGCTGACGGTACCCGAGGAGCCCGGCGGCCCGGTCATGGTGACGATCGAGTACCGGGCACAGCCGGGACTGGAAGAGGAAATGATGACGATGCTCCGCCAGTCCAGGTTCAGCCGGCGCCGTACCGGCGCCACCAGCTGGCGGGCCTGGCAGGACGCCAGCCAGGCACAACGACTCCTGGAGGAGTTTGTCGTCGCGTCGTGGGAAGAGCACGAGCGTCAGCACGAGCACGTCACGCGGCGCGACCAGGACAGATTCGACCGGATCCGGGCGCTCAACGACCCTGACCAACCGCCAGTCGTGACCCACTGGATCACGACGGGCGAGCACGGCGGCCAGCAGAACAAGGAAGCCAAGCCATCCTGAGCCAGCAGCGCCGCGAGGCCGAGCCGACCTGAGCCAGCTGGGCCCCGGCGCCAAGCCTTTGCGGAACGATCCGCCGGGCTGGCTAGTTGACGGTTTGTAGTACTACAATATGTAGTAAATAGTCGCGACACGGAGGCTTGGGTGGCCCTGACGATGACGTCCCGGCCCGCCAGTGCCGGGGATCGGCTTCAGCGCCGATGCGAGGACCTCGTCGCCGCCGAGGTAGCCCGGCTGGCGAGGCGCCTTCCCGACGGCCAGCGCGGCACACGGCTGGCCGAATTCGAGCTGGCGCTGTCCAGGCTCGTTGACCAGCTCGTGCTGTCCCGGGTGCACGCGGTCGCCGACGACCAGATTGCCGCGCTGTTCGACCTAGCGGAGGCCAGGCAGTGAGCGGCACCTGGGTGGAGCTCGCCGCCTGCCGCGAGCCATCTGTCGATCCCGAGCTGTTCTTCCCGGTCAGCGACTACGGCCCGGCTGCCAGCCAGGTGGCCGCGGCCAAGGCCATCTGCGCCAGGTGCCCCGTCAGTAGTCAGTGCCGTGACTGGGCCGTGCAGGCGGGCGAGCCGGCCGGCATTTGGGGCGGTATGACCCCCGAAGAACGCCGGCTGGCACGGCGTTCAGCGCAGCCCGCCCCTGATCACCGGCTGGCCGGCGCGCACAACGCGGGTATTGAGCCAGCTGACGGCGTTGACTGGGAACGGGCCGCCGCGGGCTGACTGCACATGCACAGCCGACCGGTCCGGTGCCGGCCTAGTCGCGAGACGGCGAAGGTATCCTCGGACGAGTCGCCGCGGGCTAGCCCCCGGGGTCGCCGGGCGGGGAATTGCCGCTGGAAATCCAGCCGGTGGCGTGATACGCCCGATATCGTTGTTCACCGGCTTTGTCGGCTATCACTTTGGGGGTAGCACCGTGCCACACCGGCCGAGGGCCCAGGCGGCGGGATGACCGGGATGACCGGGATGACGGAGCACCTGGAGTTGCCCAGGCCGCTATCCCTGGCGCGCACGATGGCCTGGAACCTGTTCGAGGCCGTCGGCTTCCCCATCGCGGCCTTCTACGTCGCCTATGAGCTCGACGGGCGCAACGCCGGGCTGATAGCGGCCCTGGCCGCCGTCTGGCTCGCCGCGGCGATCAGGAAGGTCGTCACGAAGTCCGTCCCCGGCTTGCTGATCATCTCGGCTGTGGTACTCACCCTGCAGACCGCCGCCGCGATCGCCACCGGCAACTTGTGGATCTTCCTGCTGCACTTCCCGTTCGCGAATCTCTGCCTGTGCGTGCTGTTCGCCCGTACGGCCAGTGGTCCCAACCCACTGTGCGCCCGCCTCGCCGCCGAGATGATGTGCCTCCGGCAGCCCGCCGCCTGCCAAGCCAGCCTGCACCGCTTCTTCCAGGGCGCGACCTGGCTGTGGGCCGGCGTCTTCCTGGCGATCGCCGTCTGCCTGGGAGTGCTGCTGGCGATCGAACCCATTCCCGTGTTCTTGGTGCTCACCACCGTCGCCACGGTGGTGCTGATCTGCATCGGCATCGGCGCGTCAATCCTGTGGCTGAGGTCGGTCCTGCGCAAGCTGGGAATCAGCCTCAGGTTCGCTGCTGCCTGATCGCCGCTAGGCCCTGCGGGGTTCGGGATCAGGGACGGCACGTCGGGTCGAGCGGCCAGTCGTCGTCGCGGGTTCTATCCCGTGCATTGCCGCTGCGGCCCGCTGACTCGCCATCCGGCCTGTCCCTGGCCGCGTGGCGTAGCGCAAGGGCGACCACGAATGGCCAGCAGGTCTGGACACCGGTGTCGAGGCGCTCGGCCAGGCCGAGGTCGCTGCCGCCCCGGGTCTCGAGCAGGACCCAGCCGAGCAGGGCAACGAACAGCACTGTCACGGCTAGGGATGGCCGGGCAGCGAGGACCGGGGGCCGCTGTGGCATCCGCCAGCCGGCCACGGCTGGCCAGATGGCAATGGTCACGCCGCCGATCGCCGCCCACGCCAGGTGGGTCGTTGTCGGGCCGGACGGCGGCTCAGGGGACGCGGCGACGCCCGCGCTGCACAGACCGGAGATGATCAACAGGATCCTGGCGGGCGGCGCGACCCCGGCCAGGCCAACGGCGGTTACCAGGTAGCAGGCGCAGATCACGAAAAGGCCGGAGGTCATGATCCACCGATCGGTCCCCTCCAGGCCCGCCAGGACGCTCACCGTTTGCCTGATGGGGCTGTAGGCGCGCGGCTGGACCGAGTCGGCCACTAGCCAGGCCCACACAAGCACCACCGGCGCAAGGCCGGCCGACGCAACGGCCCA
>JASHTT010000421.1 GCA_030040415.1 Streptosporangiaceae bacterium
CCGGGAAGAAACGAGCCCAGCGCCGCACCTTCGAAGGAGATCCTGCGGACATCTTCGTCACGCTCGACTCCGACACTACGCTCGCGCTTGACGCTATCGAAGAAGGCCTGAAGCCCTTCGCCTCGCGGCGGGTGCAGTCGGTCGCTGGGCTAGAACTCGCGTGGAATCACGACACCAGCCTGCTGACACGGATCAAGAGCGTCAACGCGTTGATCTGGCAATTTGTCACTTGCTCGTCTCAGAACGTTCTCGGAGGCAATGTCCTAGTGAATCGCGGTACCTTCGCGCTCTATCGCGGGAGTCTAGTCCGAGACAACCTCAACGCGTATACCGGCGAGACGTTCATGGGACGTCCGGTGTTGCTGGCAGACGACACCATGCTCACGTTCTGGGCATTGCTACGGGGCAAGGCTGTCCAGCAGGCAACAGCCGTCTGCTTTGCAGTCTATCCGGAGACGATTTCTCACACCTTCCGTCAATGGGTGCGATGGATGCGCGGCACATCGCTGCGGACGCTGTGGCGCATCCGCTACCTGTCACCGCGGTCCTGGGCGTGGTGGTACACGGTCTTGATCACCTGGGGCTACCTGACCTACATATCGCTGTTGGTGGCCATCGCCGCCGACTGGCCTAAGTCCGAGCCGTTCGCACAAGGAGCCCTGCTCGCGACGACGATCTGGACCTGGGTGCTGGCCAGTCGCATGTTCGCTGTGCGGCGCAGCGACCTCAGAACTCTGCAGCTTGCGGAGGCCTTCCTGATAGTGCCTATAGCTAGTGTCTGGATGACGCTCGCGCTGCGCCCGATCCGACTGTACGGCCAGCTGACCATGCGCAAGCAGGGCTGGGTTACCCGTGCCGACGGCGCCGAGACACGCAGCGAGCCAACGGCCGCTGAGTTATGGACCGCGCCCACGCGCTTGGCCTGGCCAATGAAGGGTAACGGAGCGACTTTGATGCGGAGGACCCTCGCCGGGGCTGCCATCGTCCTGGTGCTATCTGGATGCTCGGTGTTCCGCTATGCCTCGGCCGTGGGGCCACCGCGCACCCACCGTCGGACCTCGTCGGAGACCGTCACCAGCAAACGGCCGCGCTATTACATCGGAGTTCGCGAAGAAGGCTTTCCGCCGTCCTGGCGGCAAGTCAGCGAGTTCGGCAGGGCGACCGGAATTACACCTCGGCTCGTGCTCATTTACAGCGGCTGGAATCAGCCCTTCTCAGTACACCGCGCCACGGTTGCCTTGGACCATCAAGCCGAATTGCTCATACAGATCAATCCGTCTAACGTATCAATGGCAAGGATCGCCGACGGTAGCTACGACAGCTACCTACGCTCCTACGCTCTCAGCGTGCGCAGGTTTCGCCACCCTGTAGTCATCGGCTTCGCGCACGAGATGAATGGCACCTGGTACTCATGGGGCCGCACCCACACGTCGTCGAGCACTTGGGTTGCCGCGTGGCGGCACGTCGTCACCGTGTTTCGCCGGGTCGGCGCCAACAACGTAACGTGGCTGTGGACCATCAGCCATTCCAATACCACCTACATCCGCAGTTACTGGCCAGGTGCGAGCTACGTTGACTGGGTGGGCATCGACGGATATCTCTCGGCCCCCGCTGACACTTTTGACAGCATCTTCGGCCCGGCACTTCGCGTCGTCCGGGGTCTAACGCGAGCTCACGTCCTCTTGTCGGAGGTGGCTGTTGGCCCGAATACCACTCATGCGGTAGCAGACATCATCAGTATCTTTGCCGGAATCAGGAAGCTTCATCTGATCGGCCTCGTCTATTTCGACGTCGATCAGCGGCAGCCGCCAGTTCACCAGAACTGGCGGCTGGAGGGACATCGCGCCGAACTCGCAGCATTCCACCGGATGGCCCTCCAGTTGCTGAACGGGTAGCAGCGGGCTATTGGATTGCCGACCCAACTGCGTAGCTCGCCGAGGTCACCCGCAGCACGTCTGTCTAGCGAAGCTGCCGGGCAAGCGCCGGAACGCCAGCCCGGCAGCTTTTGACGCGACGGCTATTCTCAGCCCAGTTCTTTCCAGCCCGAAGTGCTTCCCGTCTTCGCGCAGAACCACAGCCGTCCGGTCTTGTCGACATACAAGTCGCCCGCATGGCCCGTCGCGGGGTGCGTCGACCCGGTGCCGGGCGTGAGATTGACTTGCGCCAGCCCGCCCGAGAACACGCCGCCGCGCCCGCTGGTACTGCTGCCCTGCACTCCGGCACCGCTGCTCGTATTCGAGCCCACGACCACTGCTGCGCTGCTTGACAGCTTGGCGCTGATGACACTGCTGGAGCTGGTGGCCGCCTCGGCCCGCTCGTCGGCTGCGAGCTCCGCATCCGTGAGGTCGTCATCCCTGCGAGCATCTCCGCCGGCGGCGCCGTGGGAATGCAGATCGACGAGCGCCGCAGAGCCCACGATGCCGACCGCGGCCGCGCCGATGACCTTGCCGACTGTTCTGCGGGAGACAGCCGTCTCGAGTGGCCGCTTGCCGCCCGGGCGGCTGTGCCGCGGAGGCTCGTGATGTAGCGATGCCGCCTCGACGGCAGCGGTCGCCGGAGCGCCGGAAGCCTGGCCGGCCAGCAGGGCGGAAACCTGGTGCCGCAATTCGGCGTTCTCGTCGCTTAGCCGGGCGCACTTCTGCGCAAGCTCGTTTACTTTTGCCGCCAAGGCATCAAATGCCGGCGCATCATTTGTGTCGATGTCATATCTCCATTCACTTGCGCCTAATCACAAACTACCAGCGCCGGCATGACGAGAACAGACTCTGCACGCCTAACGCCGTCTGCCACCATGGCTTACCGCACCGCCTTAGCACTCCGGGTAAAGGCCGCCGAAATCGGTGCCGAAATGCACATGCTCAGGTCCTGCTCTCGTCGGGCTGCCCTGGTTCTGGCAGAGCATCGCCATGTTCCGGCGCGCCACCAGCGGGCTCAGCCGCCGTCGCCGCGAAACCCCCCCAGTCATCAGCCGGCCCAAGGCCGACGCTCTCGTCGCTCTTGTCCGCGCCGACGAGGATCGCGCACCTGATGTCCGTCCCGGCCAGCCGTGTCATCTCGCTAATTGAGTGGATCTTCGTGGCCGTCGACTGGCCGGCGGTCACGATGACAACAGCGTCCTTCGCCCACGTGGTCAGGTGCTCGGCACCGAACGCCGGATCGAGCGTGGCCACGGTCAGCAGCAGATCCGCGGACTCGTAGGCGGCCGCGAGCTGATAGTCGGCAGCGCTCTGGACGGCCGAGCCGTGACCAAGGACGACGCGGCCTGACCGCACCCGTGCGGCGATAGCACGACCAGCGGTCGCGGTACCGGTGAGCTGGGCAGCGAGCGTATCGGCTCGCTGCGGCAGCGGACCTACCGGCGCTAGGTCACAGGTGTCGGGAACGGCCAGTGTGATCTGCCAGCCGTCGACCATCAGGATGCGAACGCCCGGGTCCGCGAATCCCAGCAGTTGTCCCACCACGGTGCCGTCCGTCAGGTCCGCGATGATCACCTCACCACCGGCCCGCGCGCATGACAGCGCCAGTGACAGCGCCGGAAGCACCGCCGAGTATGGGTCGTCCATCACGACCACGGCGAGTGCGGCCGCACCGTCGGAGCGGTCCGGCACCGCGGCCCAGAGCTGCGCCGCGATGCGCTGCACCTCAATGCCGCCAATCGCTTTCAGCGCCCTGGGCAGCGTCACCTTGCGTCGTCCCAGCAGCCCGGACCCCCTGACCCGGACCAACCCGACGCTAAGCCGGACGGGCGCACCGACGGCAAGAGCCACGTCGTCACGACGACGCAGCCGGTCGGTCATCAGGGCTGCGGCGACGGCAATGACCATACCAAGCAGCAGTCCAGCCACCAGCCCGCCAACGGCGTACACGGCGGCCTTGCGGTACTTAGATGGCGGGAGCGCTGCAGCAGGGTACAGCGGATAGCTGCCGGCCACCTCCTGCGCATTGCCTGCCTCGGAGCCCACCTCGTAGCTGGATACCGTCTCCGCCATCGTCGTGACGGCGGCTTGCGCGGTGGCGAGGTCGCCGCGCAGCTGGGCCAGCTTGTCGGTCCGCTGCGTCGACGGCGCGCGCGTCTCCTCTTGGTAGATGACGTTAGAGAACTTGGCGACCTGCTGGTCGTCGTACTGAAGCTCGGCGTTCAGCTTGCTGATCGTGGCTTGCCGCTGGGTGGCGATAATGCTGGCCCGGTACTGCAGGAACGTACTAGTGATGGCGTTCGCCCGCTGCATCGCCTCGCTGCTGGTCGGCGCGCTCACGACGATCTCCAGCACGCGGTCGGTCAGGGACACCCCGATGAACGACGACATGAACTTGTTTACGTTCTCGGTAAGGCCAAGCCGGTGCAGCGTGAGTTCGGCCAGCGACCTGGTCTGCAGCAGCGCGACGTCGGTGAGTACGGCGTCCTGCGGTTCGACTCCGGGGACCTGAGTGACGTAAATCTCCTGTTCGGCCTTGGCGGTCGGCGGGCGCGCCTTGAACGCGCCGAAGCCAAGGACGAGCCCGAGTAGCGCGCACACGCCGCAAAGCCGTGCGCGGCGGCGGATGGCCGTGCGCAGGTACGGGACCGCAGCTAGCCCGGCGGCCATGCCGGAGGTGAACTGCCCGCGGCTACCGTCGGCGCCAGCCAGGCCATCATCCGCCCAGTCACCGGGCACCTCGACCGGCCCGTCCGGGACCGCAGTCGGCGCATTGGGGACCGCCGTGGGCGCATTCGGGACCGCGGTCGGCGCACTCGGGACCGGTCTGGGTTCCTCGGGAACCACCCGTGGCATGGTCAGGGTGAGATCATCGGGCTCGTCGCCCGGATCGACTTCCCCTGTCGGTTCGGCCGGGCCGTGGCTCATCCGGCCTCCTATGAACTTCCCGAAATTGCTCTCGGGACTATGTCGAAGTCGGGCAATCATTGGGCTGTCCGCCTGTCCGGCGGCGTCGCCATCTCGCCGATGTCCAAAAACTCCAGCCGTGTTGCGAACGGCGGACCCGGCTCAGCACGCCCACAGCCGACCAATGTAACGGATGGAACTCGCTGGCCGAGGCCGCACGAGTACCAGCCGAGTATCGGGTCGGTCTCACCGCGGTGAAGGGTCCACTGCAGTGGCTTCGGCAGGGAAAGCCATGCCCCGCCCGGAGTCACAGCATTTGGCCAGCGCAGCAGCACCGAATGCTCGCCGTCATATTCCGCTTCCACCTCGGGGCCGAAGTGGAAGGCCAGCCGGACGTCGTTGCTGCCACCATCGAGCACGTCGACGATATCGATGGTACGTGAGGCACGATCGAGTCTGACGCAGCGCCGATGCCGCGCGGGCGACGCGAGGGACAGATAGCCGTCGTGCTCCGCGATCCATTCCGCGGCGTCGCCGATATCTGTCACGTCAATTTCCGTTGCGTTCGCGTGACGCAGCCAGAGGAACGGGCCGCCCTCAGCAGACTGGCTGCGGCCATCGACCTCGACAGTGTTATGCGCGATCGTGGACCGGAAATAGGACCGCCATTCTGGCTCGCCGTGGTAACAGTACGTGCCCGGATCAGCCAGAACCTCCACCCCGCCATATCGGACCTCGACCGACAGCGCGTCGGCGTGGGCGTGCGCGGCGATGCTGAGATACCCGTGCGGTCCTCCATCGCACCGGCACCAGATCTCCGGGTCCCGGTCGCCGGTCGTGCGCAACATGGTCACGCCGGCGTCGGTGAAATGCCACGGCCGCCTCGCAGGCCGGGCGGCCGCAGCCCGAGCCGACCCCTGCAGGGCGCCGATCAGCGAGCTAGAAGCATCAGGGACTGTGTCCGGCCACCAGTCAAGGCGACCGAAGAGCGCCGCGCCAACGGCCAGCACGGACGGCCAGCGGTTGGGCACCGGGGCGTCCAGCAGGAGGGCCCTGCCCTCGTCACCGTCGCCCTGGCGCGGCGCCCTGAGCCGTACATCGAGCAGCGCCGCGCCGCTGTCGACCATCGCGACAAGGCGCTGCCAGACGGCATCGCCCAGCGGACAGCCAGCCGCACTCGCCTCGACGGCCGCCAGCAGGCCAAGCTCGGCGACGAAGCACTGGTAGTCCGATGCGAGCTCGCGGCCTATGCCGGACGGAAACGTGTTGCGTAGCAACTCGCGCTCCAGCAGCCGCGCGCCCCGCCGCCGCCA
>JASHTT010000422.1 GCA_030040415.1 Streptosporangiaceae bacterium
CGGCCACGTGGCCGAAACAAGCGCTTAACAATGCCAACCCTCAGGGGCGGGGTTGTGCGGCCGAAGTAACGATCACGAAACTCTCCGGAAACGAGCCCGTGGGACACATGAACGGTACTGACAAAACCGAAGCGGCCGGCTGGGGACCGTGCTAGTCGCCGATGCCTGGCTACCCGCCGCCCTTCGCTTCAGCACCTGGAGGCGGAGAGTGTTTAGTCCCTATGCAAGCTGGCTCACGTCAGGCGACAACGCCTGGCAGATGACGGCTGCAACGCTCGTCGGTCTGATGAGCATCCCCGCGCTGGCCGTACTGTACGGCGGCATCGTTCAGCGAAAGTGGGCTGTGAACACCATGATGATGGTGTTCAGCGCGTTCTGCCTGACGCTGATCGTCTGGGTGCTCTGGGCCTTCAAGATGGGCTTCGGCTCACCGTGGATATCGACGTTCGTCGGTAAACCGTCGACGATCGTGGGAGCGGCTGGCGAGCAGGCGAGGGCCAGCATCCCGTTGCTCAAGGGCCTGATGCCGAACTTCAGGTTCCCCGAGGGATCGCTTGCCTACTTCCAGTTCGTCTTTGCGGCCATCACGCCGATCCTGTTCATCGGCAGCGTCGTCGGCCGGATCAAGTTCAAGGTCTGGCTGATCTTCGTGCCGCTCTGGATCACGTTTGCGTACGCAGTGAACGCGTTCCTGCTGTGGGGCGGTGGCTACTGGGCGAGCAAGGGCGCGCTGGACTTCAGCGGCGGCTACGTCATCCACCTGGCTGCCGGCGTCTCGGGATTCGTGGCAGCCGCGATGGTCGGGCCCAGGCTGGCTAAGGACCGGGAGAAGGCGGTCCCGAACAACCTGCTGTTCATCGCCGTCGGCGCCGGAATCCTGTGGCTCGGGTGGAACGGCTTCAACGGTGGTGACCCGTACTTCGCCGGCGCTGATGCGACAGCCGCCGTGGTCAACACCAACCTCGCGACCGCAGTTGCGATGATGACCTGGATCATCATGGACATGGGCTTCAGCGAAAAGAAGAAGCCCACGTTCCTCGGCGGCGTCAACGGCATGATCTGCGGGCTTGTCGGCATCACCCCGGCAGCCGGCTACGTCAACGGGGTCGGTGCCATTGCCATCGGCGTGATCGACTCGGCCCTGGTCTGGATCCTGTTCGCCTATCTGCCGCGCAAGGTCTGGCCGTTCAACAAGGTCGACGATGCCCTGGGAGTCGTGTACACGCACGGTTTCGCCGGCTTGTTCGGCGGCCTGCTTGTCGGCTTCCTGGCCGACCCGAAGATGATCGAGTACATCGGGCTCGGCAAGACCTCCAGTGTTGTCGGGGCCGGCGTGTTCTACGGCCATCCCAAGCAGCTGCTCATCCAGGCTGGTGCCGCGCTCACCATCATCGTCTGGGACGGCCTGGTCACCTACGTGATCTTGCGGGTAATCAAGTTCTTCACGCCGCTCCGGATGCCCGACGCAGAGCTGGCCGTCGGTGACGAGGCAGTGCACGGCGAGGTGGCCTACCCGGAGGAAGAGCCGGAAGTCGCCGACTTCGGCAGCGTGCCTGGTGAGCCCGTGCCCGAGCACAGGCACAAGGAGTACTCGCAGGGAGGCGGGGTCGAGCGGGAGACCGAAAAGGTCTCGTGACGTGAAAGGCTGGCCGGAGGCGGTAGGCGCCTCCGGCCAGCCGCGCTGCTAGTGGCCCCGGAAGGCCTCCTCCAGCCACCACGAGCCTCGCCGTGCCGTGACCTTGGCATCTATCACGATCGGCCGGTCCCGCGGTCCGCCGAGCCAGTTCCTGACGGGCTCAAGGTCGCCAGCGGACCGGACGGTAACTGCCGCGCAACCGAAGCCGGCGGCCACCGCAGCCAGGTCAGCAGGTGGGAACGTGACAGTGCCGAGCGGAAGTCCCTCCGGGCCGAAGTGGTGCACCTCGGCGCCATAGGCCTCATCGTCGTAGACCACGATGACCATCGGCAGCGCGAGCCGGACCGCCGTCTCCAGTTCGCTGATCCCCATGAGGAAGCCGCCGTCCCCGAGCGCCGCGACTGTCAGCCTGTCGGGCCTGGCCAGCGCAGAGCCGATCGCGGAAGCCAGGCCGAGTCCGACCGACTGGTAGGCCTGGGTGAAGGTGAAGCCGCTGTCGTCGGGGACGGACAGGAACATGCTCGGGTATCCCATGAAGTTGCCGGAATCCACGGCCACAACGCGTCGTACCGGCAGCATGTCGTCGAGCGCAATGGTCAGCGTTCGCGGGTCGATGTGTTCCCCGTCACCTTCGTCGTCGTACTGGACATCGCGCCAGCGGACCTGAGCGGCGATGCGCTCGCGCAGCTCATCGGACCGGTAGCCGGTACCGGGCATGCGGCCGTCCGGCCCGGCCGGCCGGGCCTGCTCACGCGGTTCGGTCGCCAGCAGGGACGTCACGGCCAGAGCGGTCTGCGTTACGTCGGCCACGACGCCGAGGTGCACCCGCCGGTGCGCCCCGATCGCATCGGCGTCGCAGTCCACTTGCGCCACGGTGGTCTGGGGCCCGATAAGGCTGCCGTGCCGCGTGGTCCACATGCCCAGCGAGCAGCCCCAGGCCACCAGCACGTCCGCGCCGGTGATCAGCTCTGCCGCCAGCGGCGAAGCGAAGCCGCCGCTGATGTCCAGGTCCCACGGGCTGCCCCGGAACAGCCCCTTGGCGGCGGCCGATGTGACCAGCAGCGCACCGCACTCGTCGGCCAGGCGCTCCAGCGCGGCCCTCGCCTCAGGATGGCGGGCGCCGCGGCCCGCCAGGAAGACGGGCCTCGCCGCGCCCGCCAGCGCCGTGCCCAGGGCCTGCACGTCGCGCTCGGCTGGCGCGGCCGGGCGGGCGCGCTGCGCGAAGCTCTCCGCCGTGCGTGCGATCGGAGTAGCCGGCCAGGTGCACTGCGCTGCCTGGACGTCGAGCGGCAAGGCCAGCACGACGGTGCGGCGCTCTTCACGAGCCGTCAGATAGGCCCGGACCGTGTCGTCGACGGCGAATCCGGCCGAGTGCAGGCTGGCCGCCACTGCACCGGTCCCGCCGACGATGCTGGCCACGTCGATCTTGAAGTTGGACCTGATCGCTGACGCGCTGACGTCCGCGGCGAGCACCAGCAGCGGCGTTCGGCTCTTGGCCGCCTCGGTGATGCCGGTCAGGGCGTTGGTCAGGCCGGGGCCCTGGTGCAGGCTCAGCAGGGCCGGTCGGCCGGTGAGCCGGGACCACGCGTCGGCCATGCTGGCGGCTCCGCCTTC
>JASHTT010000043.1 GCA_030040415.1 Streptosporangiaceae bacterium
TAGACCACAGCGACGTGCCGGTCTTCTTCATGGCCGGGCCGGTCTTGGTCGGCTTGGCCGGCGACTGGACGGCCTCGACGTAATTGGGCGCCGTCGTAGCGCCCAGCAAGTAGGCGTCGACGGTGAACGCCTTCCCGGCGGTCACCACGTACCGGCCGTTCACCAGCTTGGCGCCGTTGATGTAGAAGTCGGTGAGCGCCGCCTTGCCGGTCACCGTGGTGGTGATCCCGGCCTTGCTGGTCGCCGTCGCGGTCCAGCTGATCGCGGTCTCGGCCCGGGTCACTTTCAGCGCGCACGGCGCTACGAGTCCGGAGATGGTCTCGGTAGCGGTGCAGGCGATCGTCGCCGGGCCGGGCGCGTCGTAGGTTGCCTTGTTGGTGACGCCGGTGACCGTGACCGTCGGCGCGGTCTGGTCAATGCTGGTGCTGACCGACACGGTGGCAGTGCCGCCGTCGGTGTCGGTTATGGTCTCCGTCACTACCTGGTCGGCGCCGTTCTTCGACAGCGTCACCGGGCTGGGGCACGCGGCGGTCAGCGGCGCTGACCCTGGTGTGCAGGTGAACGCGACAGTGACAGGCGCGGAGTACCACCCGTACTTGGTCTCAGGGCTCTTGCTAGTGAGCTTCGCGGTGATCACCGGGTTCGTCGTCGCGGTCGACCCCGACGAGGCCAGGTAGTCCGCGCTACCGCCGTAGGACGCCGCCACGGTCTCCGCACCCGACGAGGAGTACGTAAGGGTCGCCGTCCCGGAACTGTTCAGCGTGCCGGACCCGGCGGTCTTGCCATCCACAGTGAAGGTGACCGTGCCGGACGGCGTCCCACTGCCCGGCGACACGGCCTTGACCGTCGCCGACAATGCAGACGCCTTGACCTGCACACTCGTAGACGTGGCCGCCTGGGCGATCGTCAGCGTGTCGTCGCCGTTTGCCGCAGCATAGGTGGACGTGCCGGAGTATTCCGCCGCGACGCTGTGCGTCCCGACGGCGAGGCCATCGAGCGGACCGACCGTGGAGGTGCCCGACGAGGTAACTGTGATCGGATAGCCGTAGTCGCTGCCGTCGATCAGCCACTGCACGGTCCCGGCAGTCACGGGCTCACCACCCGAGGTAACGGTGCTTGTGACTGTTACCGGCTGCCCGTACACCGGGCTGGTGACATTCTGGGTGAGCGTTACCGTCGCGGGTGCCAGGCCGACGGTGTACCCGGTCAGGCTGGCTGACCCTCCGCCCGTGTAGTTGGTGTCACCGGAGTACTCAGCAGTGAACGAGTAGCTGCCCACTGGCAGGTCGCCAAGCGCGCACGATGCCGACCCGGACGTCAGGCTGACCGTGCCGCACGACGCGGCGGAGCCGGCGAAGGTCACCGAGCCGGTCGGCGTCCCCGCTGCTGCCGCTCCTGTGACCGTTGCGGTTAGCGTCACCGGCGTAGTCGCCGTCGCGTTCGCCAGCGGCGAAGCCGAAAGTGCGACCTGCGGAGTCAGCGGATAGCTGATGATCACCTCGCCATTCGTGCCGTCGTTGGGTGATGTGCCGCCATCCAGTGGGGACCCCGTGCTACCGGTGCCGTAGATGTAGCTGCTGCCGCCGCCGCCTCCGCCGCCTCCACTGCCCCCGCCTTCGTAGAAGGTCCCGCCGCCTCCGCCGCCGCCACTGTGGTACCCGCCGCCGCCTCCGCCGCCCCCGCTGAGCGTCGCGCCGCCGGCACCGCCACCTTCATCCGTGCCCGCGCTACCACTGGTACCCGACGGTCCGCAAATCGCGGTCCCGGCCGCGCCCCCAGAGCCAAAGGCGGCGGGCGTACCTGCGCCGCCGCCGCCGCCCCCGGTCGTCGGTCCCTGGCAGAACGCGGTCGCAGACCCCCCAGTGGTGCCGGCCGCGTCGGCGTTCCCGCCTGCGCCGCCAGCCGCCGCGCCGTTCTCGCCTCCTCCGCCGCCGCCGCCTGCTATCCAACCCCCGCAGGGCGGGACCGCGCACGCGGGGGCTATTACGGAAGACGCGCCGCCTCCGCCTCCCGCGCCGTCGCCTCCCGCCCCGCCGCCGCCGTAGCCGCCGGAGGTTACGCCGCCAGCCCCCCCGACATTTATCTTCCAAACGCTACCTGCCGCAACCGTCACCGTGCCTGTCATCACCGCGCCTTCTCCACCCCGCCCGGTGCCGGAGCCGGACCCTCCTTCGGCGCCGTACACCGTGAACGTAGCCTCGAACTGGGACGACAGCGCGGGCACTGTCCATGTCTGCTCGGCCCCGGTGTAGCAGAAGGTGGTCGATGTGGCGGTTGCCGCCGGGCAGCTCGATGCCTCGGCGGGTGCTGCGCCGCCAGCCAGCAGAAGTCCGCCGGTCAGCCCGAGGGCTGCCACCGCCGCGGACAAGCACGTGTGGCACGCCCGGCATAGCAGCCGGCTCTTGATCGTGGTCCCGTTCATTGGCGCTGCTCCCTGGGCGCTAGCCACCGCGAAGTCACGGCTCGACAGCCAGCACCGTAGGCATGCGTGATCAATCGCGTGAACGTGGAAAACCACACACATTGACCGCGGGCCTGATGCACGCGAATCGTGGCGTGCGTGTTCGGCGCTCGATGGTGATCTGACTGAGATGCAGCAGCCGATGCATCGGCTGGCTGGCTGGGCGCGGGCCAGGGGAGGAGGGTGTCCTGGCCCGCGCCCGGGTCAGCGTTGCAGGGTGATCTGGATGAGGTGCAGGACGCCGGCGGACAGGACGCCGAGGGTCCAGTTTTCGTATTTGCGGTCCATCTTGGCGGTGATGGTGGCGCGGATGGCCCATAGCCATTGGCCGATGCTGGTCATCTTGGGCCCGACGGGGTGGGGGGTGACTCCCTGGGGGGCGGCGTACACGTACCGCGGCGCGGTCTTGAC
>JASHTT010000423.1 GCA_030040415.1 Streptosporangiaceae bacterium
ACGGCTGGTCCTACCCTGGCCAGCGCGCGGTCGAAGCTGCCACCGCCCCGGCCGAGCCGGTTGCCGTCGTGGTCGACCGCAAGCGCAGGCACGAGCACGAGGTCCGCGCTGGTGATGGACGTCACTCCGCGCGGGGCTTCGGTGGGCTCGAGCAGACCGTGGGGCCCGGGCGCTACTGAGTCCGGTCCCTCGTAAGACGCCCAGTCCAAGTCGCGATCGGCCCGCAGCAGCGGCAGCAGCACGTAAGTGCCGCGTTTCCAGAGGGCGAAGACCAGGCCGCGCGTGTCCGGCTCGGTGCCGACCGAGAAGTAGGCAGCGACCACCCCGGCCATCTGCACCTCGGGCGCGCTCAGGACGGCGTCCCTGAGCTGGCGTCCGGCGTCGGCGCGCTCCGCAGCGCCCAGCGCGCGCCGCAAGCCCAGCGACCGAGACCGGAGTTCCGCCTTCGCGGCGGCGAGCGCATCCTCCTGGCGCGAAGCTCCGGCGCCCGGATCTCGCGACGCGCCCGCACCCGGACGGTGGGAGACGCCCGCACCCGGATCTCGTGAGGCGTCCCCACCCGGATGGTGCGAGGCACTCGCGCCCAGATCACGTGAATCGTCCCGCGGCGCTCCCCCGGCCCCGGCGACACTGCTCGCAAAGCTGCCCTTCGGCGTGCCCCACTGGTCGCCGATGTTTAGGCTTCGACCCGGGGGTACGCGCCGACCGCCTCCGGCCACGTCACAGCCGGCCGACGGGTCGTCTGAGCCCCTAGGGTGCACTAGTCCCTCCCGCCGATAGCTAAGGTTCTCAGCATGGCTGATTCCCAGGCCGTTACCAAGGCGGTCATACCAGCAGCAGGGCTCGGCACCCGGTTCGTGCCTGCCACCAAGGCGATGCCTAAGGAGATGCTGCCCATCATCGACAGGCCGACCATCCAGCTTGTCGTCGAGGAGGCAGCGGCCGCAGGACTTACCGACGTATTGCTGATCACAGGCCGGGAGAAGACGGCCATAGTGGATCATTTCGATCGCAATATCGAGCTGGAGGAGATCCTCGAGGCCAAGGGCGATCTCGCCGGGCTCGACAGCATCCGTGCGTCCAGCCTGCTCGCCTCCATGCATTACGTGCGGCAGGGCCAGCCACTCGGTCTTGGTCATGCCGTGCTCTGCGCGGCCGACCATGTGGGAGACGCGCCGTTCGCCGTGCTCCTCGGCGACGACTTCATCGACGTCCGCGACGCGCTACTACCCCGCATGCTCGAGGTCAGGCGGCGCTACGGCGGCAGCATCATCGCACTGATGGAGGTCGAGCCCGAGGAGGTCTCCGCCTACGGCGTGGCCACGATCAAGCCGACGGACTCAGACGACGTGGTCGCGATTACCGACCTCGTGGAGAAGCCCGCGGTTGGCGACGCCCCGTCGAACTGGATAGTGGTCGGCAGGTACGTGTGCGATCCCGCGATCTTCGACGTGCTGCGCCGCACCGGTCCGGGCAAGGGCGGCGAGATCCAGCTCACCGACGCCCTGCGGACTCTGGCCAGGACCGACCGTGGCCCGGGTGACGGCGGCGGCGTGCACGGTGTGTTGTTCCGCGGCCGTCGCTACGACACCGGCAACAAGCTCGAGTACCTGAAGACGGTCATCCAGTTCGCCTGCGACCGGCCCGATGTAGCTCCCGAGTTCGTGCCCTGGCTGCGCGGGTACCTAGCCAGCCTCGACCCGGACGCCACGGGATGACGACCGCGGGCCACACCAACCACGCCGACCATCCGGAGCAGGCCGGCCAGACCGAGCACACCAGCCACCCCGAGCACACCAGCCACCCCGAGCACACCGGCCACCCCGAGCACGCAGACCAGGCAGGAATGGTCTCCGTGGAAAGTCACCTGGCCGCGATCCTGGCCGCCATAAAGCCGCTGCCGCCGCGAGACTTGGCGCTGGCCGACGCGCTCGGCGCAGTACTGGTGAGCGACGTCACGGCCCGCTGGGCGCTGCCCTCCTTCGACAACTCCTCCATGGACGGCTACGCAGTCCGCGCGAGTGACGTGGCCGGTGCCAGCGAACAACAGCCCGTGGTGCTGCCAGTGAAGGGCGAGGTGCCTGCGGGCGACACCGGCGCCTACCGGCTCGTTCCCGGCTCTGCCATGAAAATCATGACGGGCGCGCCCCTGCCCGCCGACGCGGACGCCGTGGTCCCGGTGGAACTGACCGATGGCGGCGCCGACCAGGTGGCCATCCGCCAGGCGGTGCCCGCGGGCGCATCTGTGCGTCGGGTTGGCAGCGACGCGCGGCCCGGCGACGTGCTGCTGCCAGCGGGGACGAGGCTCGGGGCGGCGCACGTCGGCCTGCTGGCAGCCGCCGGACTCGCGTCGGTGCAGGCGAGGCCGAGGCCCCGGGTCGCCGCGATATCGACCGGCAACGAGCTCGTCGAGCCCGGCGGTGCGCTCGTTCCCGGCCAAATCTGGGAGTCGAACGCGTCGATGATCGCCGCCGCCGCCCGCCAAGCCGGCTGCCCGGCGCAGCGACGGGCGATCGTGCCCGACGACACCGACGCCGTGCTGGCCGCGCTCCGCGAGGCGCTGCCGACCGCAGACCTGCTGGTCACCACCGGCGGCGTGAGCATGGGCGGCGAGCACGACGTGGTCAAGGCCACGCTGGCCAGCCTCGGCACCGTCAGCTTCCGCAAGGTCGCCATGCAGCCCGGCATGCCGCAGGGCTTCGGCACGATCGGCCCGGACGCCACGCCGATCTTCACGCTGCCCGGCAACCCGGTCAGCGCGTACGTGTCGTTCTTCCTGTTCGTAGCGCCGGCGCTCGACGCATTGCAGGGCCATTACCGGGAACGGGCAAGTCCGGTGCAGGCTGTCCTCACCCAGCCAGTGCGTTCGCCGGCTCACAGGCGTTCATACCTGCGCTGCCTGCTGGACCGCGCGGCCGGGGAGGTCACCCCGCTATCCGGTCAGTCTTCGCACCAGCTCGCGACGCTGGCCAGGGCGAATGCGCTGGCCATCGTGCCCGAGCAGGTCACGGAACTGCCGGCCGGGGCGAGCGTCGATGTGCTGGAACTGCCATGACCGGCGATCTCACCCACCTGGACGCCGCCGGGCAGGCCCGGATGGTCGACGTGTCCGGCAAGGATGTGACACCGCGGTCGGCCACTGCGACCGGCGTCGTGCTGCTGTCGCCGGCCGCGGTCGCCGCGCTGCGCGAGGGAAACGTGCCCAAGGGCGACGCGCTGGCGGTCGCGCGGATCGCCGCGATCCAGGGTGCGAAGCGAACGCCGGACCTGATCCCGTTGTGTCATCCGATCGCCCTGCACTCGGTCAGCGTGGACCTCGAAGTGATCGACCGCGGCGTGCGGATCAGCTGCACGGCGCGCACCGCGGACCGTACCGGCGTGGAGATGGAGGCGCTCACCGCGGTGAGCGTCGGTGCCCTGGCGCTCATCGACATGGTCAAGGCCGTCGACCCTGGGGCCGTGATCACCGACGTGCGGGTCGAGGAGAAGACGGGCGGGAAGTCGGGACACTGGAGGCGGCCGTGACCTACTCTCAATCGCGCGCCCGTGTGTCGCCCCGCTGTGGGTCGTCCCGCTGTGGGTCGCCCGACCACGTGGCGGCCGACTGCGCGGCGGCGGCCGACCGCGCGGCGGCCGGACGGTGAGCGTGATACGGGCGCTCGCAGTGACGGTGTCGAACCGCGCTGCAGCCGGGATCTACGAGGACAGATCGGGTCCCGTCCTCGCCGAGTTGTTGC
>JASHTT010000424.1 GCA_030040415.1 Streptosporangiaceae bacterium
CGCCAGCTCCTCGGCGGGAGCGCCGGCTGGCGAATCCGGACCGCGGAGCTAGCGCTAGCTGGCTGCCGCCGCAGCCTCTCGGTCGGGTCCGATGCCCCGGGCTCAACTGTCGACCGCGGAACCGCGGTCCGCCCGGCCCCGGTGCGGCTCGCAGCACGGGAGTTCGCCAAGGTGACCGCGGCGCTGCCGGTGCGCGACCAGCGCCGGGCGATGGCCGACGCGGGCTACGCGGTGCCTGCCTGGCCCGTCCCGTTCGGCCTGTCCGCGTCCGCTGCCGAGCAGCTCGCCATCGACGACGAACTCACTGCTGCGGGACTGGCCAGGCCGGACATCGGTATCGGCGGCTGGGCAGTGCACGCGATCCTCACGCACGGCGACGAAGCCCAGCAGGCCAGGTTCGCCGCCCCGACGCTGCGCGGCGACATGTCCTGGTGCCAGCTCTTCAGCGAACCCGAGGCCGGCTCGGACCTCGCCTCGCTGCGCACCCGGGCCGAGCGGGCCGATGGTGGCTGGCTGATCACCGGCCAGAAGGTGTGGACGTCACTGGCTCGGGAAGCCGACTGGGCGATCTGCCTCGCGCGCAGTGATCCCGCCGCGGCCAAGCACAAGGGGATCAGCTTCTTTCTCGTGGCCATGGACAGTCCCGGCATCGACATCCGGCCGCTGCGCGAGCTCACCGGCCGGAGGATGTTCAACCAGGTGTTCCTCGACCAGGTCTTCGTGCCGGACGACTGCCTGGTCGGCGCGCCGGGTGACGGCTGGCGCATCGCGCGCAGCACGCTCGCGTCGGAGCGCGTCGCGATCGGCGCGGGATCCTCGGTCGGCAACGCGGTGGAGGCGCTGCTCCTCGTGGCCGAATCCGAACAAGCCGCCGCGGCGCAAGCGCTGGACCGGATCGGCGGGCTCGTCGCGCAGGGACTGGCGGTGTCACTACTCGACCTGCAGGCCGCGCTCGCCCAGTTGCGCGGCGCCGATCCGGGACCGCTGGCCGCGGTTCGCAAGCTCGTCGGGGTCGGCCACCGGCAGGCAGCGGCGGAGGCCGCGCTCGAGCTGACCGGACCCGGCGGCGCGGTGGCAGACGGCGCGTACGCGGCGGCACTCGAGGAGTTCCTGCTCACCCGCTGCCTCAGCATCGCCGGCGGCACCACGCAGGTCCTGTTGTCGCTGGTCGCCGAGCGACTGCTCGGCTTGCCGCGGGACGAGGCCAGATAGATGGACTTCATCCCGGGCGAGGCGGAAGCCGAGGTAACGCGGCTCGCCGGGCGTGTGCTGTCGGCCGCTGCGCCGCCTGGCGGCAGCGCGGTTGCCAAGGTCGATACGGCGGCCCCGCCATTCGACGCGGCGCTCTGGAAGGAACTAGCCGGGACCGGGTTGCTGTCGCTCGCGGTTCCGGTCGCGCTCGGTGGCGATGGGCTCGGCGCGCAGGCCGTCGCCGCACTGCTCACCGAGGTCGGCAGGCACGCGGCACGGGTCCCGGCGCTGGCAACTCTCGCACTCGGGGTGCTGCCGCTGGCACGAGCCGCCGCGGCCGGCGCGATCGACACCGCGGCACAGGCCGAACTGCTGGCCGGCGTGGCGTCCGGCGACGCCGTGCTGACCGCCGCGATCCGCGAGCCGTCCGAGCCGATGGCTGCGGCACCGGCCACGACAGCGAGGCTGACCGGCACGTCGCGCACCGTTTCCGGGCTGAAGGTCGGTGTCCCGTACGCGGCAGACGCCCGCTGGCTCCTCGTGCCGGCGAGCCTGGAAGACAGCGACGGCGGCACCGCCGTCGTCGCTGTGCGGCCCGACGCGCCCGGCGTGTCCTGCGAGCGCACCGGCACCTCCGCCGGCCTGCCCGAGTACACGGTGCGGCTCGACCAGGCACCGGTGCAGTTCGTGCTGCGCGGCCGTGCGGTCACAGACCTGTACGAGTTCGCGCTCGCCGGTGCGTGCGCGGTCGGCGATGGCGCACTCGCGGCAGCGCTCGAGCTCACCACCGCGCACATCCGCAGCCGCGAGCAATTCGGCCGGCCGATTGCCACGTTCCAGGCTGCCGCCCAGCAGATCGCCGACGTGTACGCGACGGCCCGGACGCTGCACCTGGCGACGCTGTCCGCGAACTGGCGGCTCGATTCGGCCAGGGATGCCGGGCGCGAGGCCGAGGTCGCCGGATACTGGCTCGCCCGGTACGCGCCCGCTGCGCTGCGGACCTGCCACCACCTGCACGGCGGGCTTGGCATGGATGCCAGCTACCCGCTGCCGCGGTACTCCGCGCTGGTGACCGACCTGGTCGGACTGGTCGGCGGTGCCGACTACCTGCTGGACAAGCTGGCGGCGCGGGAGGGTTCGTGTTCCTCGACTTGACTCCGGCCCAGCTCGCCCTGCGTGCCGAGCTGCGTGGCTATTTCGCGACGCTGATCGCGCCGCAGGAGCGGGAGGCGATGCTCACGGAGCGGCACGGCGCCGTGTACCGCGACGTGGTGCGCCGGATGGGCCGGGACGGGTGGCTCGGCGTGGGCTGGCCGACCGAATACGGCGGGCGCGGGTTCGGCCAGGTGGAGCAGCAGATCTTCGTGACCGAGGCCATGCGCGCCGACGTTCCGCTGCCCGCGGTGACCTTGCAGACAGTCGGCCCCACGCTGATGGCGCACGGCACCGAGCAGCAGAAGGAGTTCTTCCTGCCGAAGATCCTGGCGGGCGAGCTGCACTTCGCGATCGGTTACACCGAGCCGGGCGCTGGCACCGACCTGGCCTCCCTGACGACCAGGGCCGTGCTGGACGGCGACTCCTACGTGGTCAACGGGCAGAAGATCTTCACCACCGGCGGGCACGACGCGGACTACGTATGGCTGGCCTGCCGCACCGACGCGGACGCGTCCCGGCACAAGGGCCTGTCGATCCTGATCGTCGACACGACCGACCCCGGCTACTCGTGGACGCCGATCATCACGCACGACGGCGCGCACCACGTCAACGCGACCTACTATGCCGACGTGCGCGTACCGGTCACGATGCGAGTCGGCGAGGAGAACGCCGGCTGGCAGCTGATCACCTCCCAGCTCAACCACGAACGGGTCATGCTCGGGCCGTCCGGGCGGCTCGGCGCGCTGCACGACCGGGTCAGCGACTGGGCGGCTCGGCAACCTGGCCCGGACGGCAGGCCGCTGCTTGACCGGCTGGACGTGCGCCGCGCGCTGGCGCGCGCCGCCGCGGCCGAACGCGTCAACGAACTGCTCAACTGGCAGGTCGCGGTTTCAGGCACCGTTGACGTCGCGGACGCGTCGGTCACCAAGGTGTTCGGATCCGAGCAGGCCCAGCAGACCGGGCAGGACCTAGCCGAGATCGTCAGCCGCCACGGCAACCAAGCCGACCCGCAGACCGCCGAGCTGGCCCGCTGGCTCGATGTGCAGAACAAGCGGAACACCGTGCTGACGTTTGGCGGCGGGGTCAACGAGGTGCAGCGAGAGCTGATCGCGACGGCTGGGCTGAAGCTGCCGAGGGTGCCGCGATGACCGGCATGGCCGGTGCCGGGGGCAGCCGCGCGCCAGGCCCAGCACCGGATGAAGCGATCCTGGCGGCCGCCGAGCGGATTAAGGCGGCCGGGCCGGGCGCCCC
>JASHTT010000425.1 GCA_030040415.1 Streptosporangiaceae bacterium
CGGGGCCGGGCACGTCATCGGCACGCTGGTCAGCGAGGGCATCGTCGGCTACCGCGTCGCCCACCACTCGCTGCCAGCGTCCGACAGGTTCCTGACCGACGTCGGCCCGTCCTACGTGGTGATGTCCGCGATAGCAGTCGCCGTCTTGTACGGAACGTGGCTAGCCCGGGTCGCGGCCGTCGTCGACCTGGCCCTGCTGGTGTTCGTCGGATCCGCGTTCAGCGGGCTCACCAGCTTGAACGTCCCGGCCGTAGGACACGCCGTCGCGCTCGCGGTGGGCGTGCTGGCCGGCAGCCTGCTGGCCTGGCGGCCGCCCCGCCAGGGCGCGGGGCCGCCGCCAGCCACCCGGTCCACGCCTTCACGCCACGGCCGGGCGGACCCTGATACGTGATCTGCGCCAGTGCCCCACGAGGCGCCCGAGCGCGTAGCACACCGCGCCGCCAGCGCCGACGAAGAAGCCGATCGGCCAGTTCGTCTCGAACGACGCCGCGATCGCGACCCACACGGTGACGAGGGCTAGCACGACCGACAGCCCGATGGCCGCCAGCGGACTGTTGGTCATTGCCCGAGCAGCGGCAGGCGGGCCGATCATCAGGCTAAAGATCAGCAGCGCGCCGACGACCGGCAGCGTCAGGCTCGTCGCGAGGCCGACAATGACCAGGAACGCCAGCTCCACCATGGACAGCCGGACGCCGCGCGCGGCCGCCGACTCGGGCGCGAGCGAGCTCATCAGCAGCGGGCGGTACAGCACGGCGATCGCCAGCACGCACACCACGGCGAGCCCGGCGACCGGCACGATCTCGTTGCTGCTCACGCCGAGCACCTCGCCGAACAGCAGCGAGAAGATCTCCGAGGAGTACTCCACGGTGAAGCTCAGGAACAGCGCGCCGAGGCCGAGCATCATGACCAGGATCAGCGCGGTCGCCACGTCGCGGCGTGCTTTCCTGCTGAGCCAGCCGATGCCCAGCGACCCGGCAAGCGCGAACACGCCGAGCCCGATGAGCGTGTTGATGCCGAGCAGGCTCGCGCCCGCAGCGCCGGCGAAGGCGCCGGTCGGCACGGCATCGGCCACGAAGGCGGCGCCGCGGAGCACCACGAAGAAGCCGACGACACCAGCGATCACGGCGACTATCGAGGCCGTCACCCAGGCGTTGATCATGAACGCGGCGAACATGACAGCTATCCCTCCGCCCGGATCACTCGGCCCGGCCGACGGCCGAACAGCTGAGAGACAAGGAAGCTGAAGAAGATCAGCGCGACGATGAAGAAACTGACCGGCCAGCCGTCGTGGCTAGGCGGCCAGTAGAAGCTGTCGTAGGCGAGCACGATACCGATCCAGGTGGCGCCGAGTCCGACAAGCGCGGCCGTCACCATCGCCCGACCCGGCGTGTTCGTCACGCGCAGCGCGATGGCGGCCGGACCGATCAGCAGCGCCGTAGACAGGATGGCGCCCACGGTGATCGCTGACAGGGACACCGCCAGCGCGATCGCGAGCAGGCAGGCTAGACCCGTGAGCCGCACCCTGACGCCGCGGACAGCAGCGAGTTCCGGGCTGACCGAGCTCAGCAACAGCGGCCGGAACAAGATCGCCACGATCGCCACCGCAGGCAAGCCGAACGCCAAAACGACCGGGACCACGCTCGTGCTCGTGGTGAACATGGAGCCGAAGAGGATCGTGATCGAGACGCCGGTCGTGCTGCTCGATGTGGTGTCCCAGTACAGGAACAGCGCAGCCAGGCCGAGACCAGCCCCGCGCACGATCCCGGTAGCCAGGTCCCGGCCGCGCGGCCTGCGGATGCCGATCATGTCCATGATCCCGGCGGCAATCACGCCGATTCCCGCGAATCCCCACAACGGGCTGACGTTGGCCAGGAACGACGCAGAACCACCGGTCACGGCCAGATCGCCGAGCGCGTGGCCGGCATAGGACTGCCCGCGCAGCACGGTGAACGTGCCGACAAGGCCGCATACGACGGCCGAGATGCCGCCGATGACCAGCGCTACGTGCACCGGCGAGCTGGCGAAGAAGCCCGGCGCGAACACCGTCATCAGGCCTGCATCCCGGTCCGCGAGTGGTCCGGGTGGCCGGGCTCGGCCGCCCTGTCGTCCCCGGCCAGCACCTGGAAGCCTTCGTCGGTGTGCGCTACCACGAGTATCCGGCCGTGCATGTTCAGCACATCCACGTGATGGCCATACAGGCTGCTCAGCACGTCCTCGCGGATGACCTCTTCGGTCGTCCCGGTGGCCGCGCGCCCGGCCGCTAGGTAGACGATCCGGTCGAGCACCGGCAGCAGCGGGTTCATCTCGTGCGCCGAGATCAGCACGGACACCTGCTGCTGCTTGGCGAACCTCTTGGACAGCAGCTCGATGATCTCCTGGGCGCTGCGGATGTCAAGGTTGGCCAGCGGCTCGTCGAGCAGCAGCAAACGCGGCTTGCTGATCAGCGCGTGCGCGATCATGACCCGCTGCTGCTCCCCGCCGGACAGGTTGCCGACCCGCTCGTCGGCGAACCGGAGTGCGTCGACCGCCGCCAGCATCTCGTCGACCAGCTTGCGCTTGCCACGTGACGGCAGCGGGATGCCGAGCTTGTTCCCGTCCAGGCCGAGGGCCACCAGGTCGCGTGCCCGCACCGGCATATCGGGGTCGAGCTGGATCTTCTGCGGTACGTAGCCGACCAGTCCCCTGGCGTGCGCAGCCGGCTTGCCGCCGATGCGCACGCTGCCCGCCGTGGCGGCCTGCAGGCCGAGTATCACGCGCAGCAGCGTCGTCTTGCCCGCGCCGTTCGCGCCGATCAAGCCGACGAACTCGCCCGGCTCGATCGCGAACCGCACCTCGTCGAGGATCGGCCGGCCCGCCAGGCGGACGCTGACCCCGTCAACGTCCAGGACCTGACGGGTCTCATCGGCGGTGACCGCAGGTGTCACGGCACCAGCCTCTCGGTGGACACCTTGTCAGCCACCGCCTTGCGCAGCGCGTTGACCTCCGCCAGCATCCAGCTCTGGTAGTTGTAGCCGGGCACCGGCATCGTCTCGTAGACGCCGACCACCGGGATTCCGTATTGCTTCGCGGTCGCCAGGAACGAGGCGGTCAATGAGTCGGTCACCTGCTGGTTGTACACGAACACCTTGACCTCGTGCTTGGCGAACAGGCTGTCCTCCAGCGAAACGTACTGCGGCGACGGGTCAACGCCGTTCATGATGTCGGCCTGCAGCCCGAACGGGGTCTTGATGTCGGCGCCGACGGCCTGGAGCATGTAGTCACCGACCGGCTCGGTGACCGCGACCGGGGTACCGGCGTAGGCGGCCTTGAACGCCGCGATGGCAGCGAGCCACGGCTTGAGCGAGTTGTCGAACTTAGTCACGTTGGCCTTGAAGTAGGCGGCATCCTTCGGCCGCAGCACGCTCAGGTCGTCGGCCACGGCCTTGGCGACCGCCGGCATCGTCGTGGGCTTGTACCACAAGTGCGGGTTCGGGGTGCTGTTGGGCAGGTGCTCAAGCTGCTGAACGTCGATGACCTTGCGGCTCGAGCTTGGCGAGGCACTCTCGATCTTGTTCATATAGGTGTCGTAGCCGATGCCGTTCTGCACGATCAGCTGTGCGGCGGACACGACGGCGGCGACGGACGGGCTGGCCTCGAAGGTGTGCGGGTCGGTGTTCGGGTTGCTCTCTATCGCGGAGACCGTGACGTACTTCCCGCCGATCTGGGAGATCACGTCGGCGTACTCGTTCTCGGCACCGACCGCCACCACTTTCCCGGCCGAGCTGTTCGTGTCCGCGGCACTGGACGAACAGGCTGATACAAGCAATGCTGCGGCGGCACCCGCCGCCGTGGCGACGATCAGGCGATATGCGGGCATGCGGTACTCCCGTGCCAGAGGGTTGTCGTGATGATCACCGGGTAAGCGACGGCGAGCCCGGCGGCTTATTGCTAATGAAAACGATAACCAATACTGGCTAGGTCGTCAACCGGAGCGCGCCGGGAGGTCGCCGCAAGCGGCACGCGAGCCACCAGGACGGCCAGCCATCAGACCCCGCTCGTCGGGGCGGCACTCACTCTTCACTCAACAGTCATCTAAAGGCTGCTTGATTTGGCATTCATCTGATTGCGGAATGGCTGTAGTCGCCCGGAGGTGTCACCTCGGGCGATCTTGGTCGCCAGAACGACTTCATGTCTCTGGCGCGGCCGGCCCCTTCGGCGTTAGGAGATCTTGCGTGACGATTGAAGTGAGCCGACGCCAGCTAATGGCGTCCGCAGGAGGGATGGTACTGGCGTCATTCGCCTTGCCACCCAACCTGCGGAAGATCATCGACGGTGTGCCAGCGGCGCACATTGGCTCGGCGCGGCCAACCGCGCCAATCTCCGAGATCAAGCACGTCGTCGTGCTGATGCAGGAGAACCGGTCCTTCGATCACTACTTCGGCGCCATGCCCGGAGTGCGCGGTTTCAGCGACCCCAAGGCGATCCCGGGCGTCTTCAAGCAGCCGGACCCGAAGAACCCTGACAAGTACCTGTACCCGTTCCATGCCGATACGCATAGCTCGAGCGCCCAGGCGCTGCCCTCCACCAGTCACAGCTGGCTACCGCAGCACGACTCGTGGAACGGCGGGGCCATGGACGGCTTCGTGACGGCGCGACTCAACTCGTCAATTGACGACTACGACGGGCTCGCCGCGCAGTACTCGATGGCGCACTTCATCCGGGACGACATCCCGTTCCAGTGGGCCCTAGCCGACGCCTTCACGATCTGCGACGGCTACCACTGCTCAGTACTGGGACCGACCTGGCCTAACCGGCTCTACCTGATGACCGGCGAGATCGACCCCACGGGGGCGAACGGCGGTCCGGTCTACGGCAACTACGTACCGCCCGAGGGCTTCTCGTGGAAGACCTACCCGGAGATGCTGACCAAGGCTGGCGTGTCCTGGAAGGTATACCAGGAGGTCGACAACTACGGCTTCAACGTGCTCGAGTACTTCGACCAGTACCAGAACGCTGCGCCCTCGTCACCGCTGTACCAGAACGCCATGAGGTTCTACCAGACCGGCCACTTCGAGTACGACGCCATGCATGACCGGCTCCCCACGGTGTCGTACATTCTCCCGACCTCCTTCCAGTCCGAGCACCCCGACTTCATGCCCGCGGCGGGCGCTGACTTCGTCAGGAGCAAGGTCGACGCGATCGCGGCTAACCCCGATGTCTGGGCCAAGACCGTCTTCATCCTCATCTACGACGAGAACGACGGGTACTTCGATCACGTTCTGCCGCCCACCGCGCCGGCTGGCACAAAGGGCGAGTACATAACCGGGTCGTCAGCGTCGAGCGCCCCAGGGCCGATCGGGCTGGGCTTCCGGGTCCCCTGCATCATCGTCTCGCCGTGGACGGTCGGCGGCTTCGTCTGCCACGACACCTTCGACCACACCTCGGTGACCCGGTTGCTCGAGCTGGTGACCGGTGTGGTGAATCCCAACATCACCGCATGGCGGCGGAAGACCGTCGGCGACTTCACCACCGCGCTGGGCAAGGTCGCGAGCAAGCGGATCCCGCGGCTGCCGGACACCAAACAGCAACTCGAGCTGGCAGAAAGCGAAGTTCTCAGGTTCAAGCTCCCGCCCTACCCGGGAAAGCACCAGACCCCGCCCGTCCAGCCGCCTGGGCACAAGCCAGTGCGAAGCTCAACAGCGGCCCCGACCGCAGTGGAGGTTTGATCACATGGCAGCGCGTGAATCATCCAGGCCACGTCCGGCCTGGGCCAGCAAGCGCGTGATAACAGCTGCGGCGGCGGTCATCGTGCTGGCCGGTGCGGGTACCGCGACGGCGCTCGTGGCTCATCACTCCGGTCACTCCACTACTGGCAAGCAGTCCGCCGTCAAGACCCGGCTCGCGTCAGCCAGCTGCACCGGGCCAAAGGGTGCCGCCTACATAGCGCTCCCTGGCTATCAAGCCTTCGACGCCGTGGACACCGCCAACTGCGCCCTCATTCAGCAGTACAACGTGGGCGACGGGCTGGTGCCGAACACTGGCACGCAGGACTTCAACTACGACTCCAGCGAGTATGGCGTG
>JASHTT010000426.1 GCA_030040415.1 Streptosporangiaceae bacterium
CTGATGCCTTCACGCGGGTGCGCGTCACCGACGACGACACCAGGCTGAACCTGAGTTATCCGGCCGCTGCTGGAACCGTCACCGGCACGATCGAAGCCGCACCCGCCTACTACGGCGTGGACTTTAACGCCTACCCACCGGGGAAGGACGCTCCAGCCCTGCTGCAGGATCTCTTCGACAACACGCCGCTGGCCTACCTCGGTTACTACTTCCAGACGGCCGGTGGCCACCCAGATGACTCCTGGGCAGGGAAGATCCAGGACCTGCTAGGTCAGGGCTGGGCACTATTGCCCATTTACGTGGGGCGTCAGCAGGGATCACACAGCCCCATCTCGAGCAGCGAAGCGACGGCGCGCACGCAAGGCACCGACGACGGCCGGGACGCGGTGTCCAAGGCGAAGCAGCAGAAGCTTCCCGCTCACGCACGCATCTTCCTCGACATAGAAGCGACGCTGACGAGCGGTCGTAACGCCGCGCCTGACCAGTCGACGATCGCCTACATCGAGGCCTGGCTCAGCGCCGTCAACGGCGACGGATCCTATGCCGCCGCCCTCTACGACACGAACGCCAGTTGGCAGCAGCACGGCCAGGCCGAGTACGACGCCCCGGTCCTGCGCAGCATGATGAACTCGAAGCCCGTTACGTGGGTCTCCTGGGGACTGGGCGCGCCACCTACCGGCATCAGCACGCACAACTGGCCGCTGGACAACAACAGCGACCCGTGTGCGGTGGCTGTCCGCGAGTACTCCAAGACCAAGCAATGGCAGTTCGCCAGCTTCGCGCAGATCTGGCAGTACGCCGTCGGCTACAACCCCAGCTCGATGGTCATCACCACTGACACGGGCGCGAACATCCCGGTGAGCGACATCGCCCACGGCATCGACCTGAACGCCGCCCTATCACCCGACCCAGGCGAGAGCAGGCCCGCCAACTCCCGGCCAAAGGCGACGCGCCGTCCGCAGGTGAGCAAGGTAGCCGCCAGCCCGGCCGCAGTTAAGGCCGGATCGGCGGTCAACATCACCGTGTCGATCGACAGGCAGGCTCCGGCTCCGAACGGAACCCTGATTCTGCTGCGCACCGATGCCACGTGCCTGGCCGTGCCGACGTCGGTCCGCGTGGCGGCCGGCGAGACAACGGCGACGGCCACCGCCCAGGCGATCTACGGCACGTCGGGAAAGGCGGTCATCTCGTGCCGTACTCTCTACCAGCTGAACACGCCACCAGCCACGGTGACAGTCTCGGTCTCGGCAGGGTGACGGCCCGGCGCTCGTCTACAGGTCGGGGAACGAGATGCCGGGGTTGTGCTCCGACAGCACCGACGGCGGCCCGATGAGGTTCTTGTCCGGCTCCCCGATGGCATCTTCGTCCTTGCCGTCGTAATCGAACTTCCGCAGCACGTGCTTGATCGCCTCGAGCCTGGCCCGCTTCTTGTCATTGCTCTTGACTACTGTCCACGGCGCCTGCGGGCTGTCGGTGTAGTGGAACATTGCCTCCTTGGCCTCGGTGTAGGCGTCCCACTTATCGAGCGACTCGATATCCATCGGGCTCAGCTTCCACTGCCGGACCGGGTCGACCCGGCGAATGATGAACCGCGTGCGCTGCTCGGAGCGCGTCACCGAGAACCAGAACTTCGTCAGGTGCAGCCCGGAATGCACAAGCATGCGCTCGAACTCCGGAGCCTCGCGCATGAACTCCCAGTACTCATCCTCGGTGCAAAAGCCCATCACCACCTCGACGCCCGCCCGGTTGTACCAGGAGCGATCGAACATGACGATCTCGCCCGCCGCGGGCAGATGCGGCACGTAACGCTGGAAGTACCACTGGGTCTGCTCGCGCGCGCTCGGCTTCGCCAGCGCCACGACCGTGGCGCCGCGCGGGTTCAGGTGCTCGGTGAAGCGCTTGATCGTGCCGCCCTTCCCGGCGGCATCGCGACCCTCGAACACGATCACGATGTGCTCGCCGGTGGACTTGACCCAGTTCTGCAGCTTGACCAGCTCGACCTGCAGCGGGCGCTTGAGGTACTCGTACTCCTCCCGCGTCATCTTCTCCGAGTACGGATAGTCCTCGCGCCAGGTGTCGACCACGCGGCCGTCCGGCCATCGCAGTACCGGGTCGTCGTGTTCATCGTCGTCGTCTACCCGCAGCCCCGCGATCAGGCCGGGGTCGGACGCCCAGTCCTCCGGCAGCGCATTGAACCTGACATCAGCTGACTGATTACTCACCGGACTAGCACAGCATCTTCCGGACCGCTGGTCACCAGGCGGGGCCGCGTAGTACTCCGGACGGACGGTCGAAGACCAGATTCGCCCGCCGGCCGGACGTTTCCCGCCAACCGGCTCCGTAGCGTCATGCGCAACGTGAAGCCGGGCGGCACGCCGCCCCAGTAAGAGGGAAGGCCTTGACATGATCGCGAGAACTCGAATTGCGCTCACAGGCGTGGCGGCGGCGGGCATGCTCGCACTCGCGGCCGGCAGCGGCGTCGCGAGCGCCGGGACAGCGACCGACAGCGGCATCCTGCATCTCTACGAGGTCGGCGGCATCAGCAGTACCGACACCGATGTCTTCACTGGCTTGTTCATAGATCACGGGGTAGATCACGTGATGGCCCTGGATCACGGCACCGTCAACAAGGTCGCGCTGACGCGCGGCACCTTCGACGCCAACATCGCCACCCTGCTCAACAAAGTCAAGGTCGTGTCGTCGACCAGCGGCGGATGCTCGGTCGTGCTGCAGAGCACGGCGGCTGTCCCGCTCTCCAACGGCACCGGTGCCTACAAGGGCATCAGCGGCGCCGTGACCGTCACCCTCGTCAACGCGATGGAGTTCGCCAAGAAGGACGGCAAGTGCCCTGCGAATCCGGAGACCGCCACGCCGATAGGGGAGGTCGTCAGCGCCATTGGCAGCGGCCACGTCTCGCTCTGACCCCGCGATGGCTGCCACCTAGGGTTCCGGCCCGCGGTGGCAGCCACGCTGTCCGGGAATACAAATAATTAAGGGAACGAGTGCGGTTCAGGACGCGGCCCGGCAGGGCGGGCGGTTCGAGGTGTCATCAGATGCCTGCCGGGCACAACAGACAACGTGAACGTTCGCGGCGATTCGACCGAGCACCCGGCCGTGGCGGTGCTCGGCGTTGGCATCATGGGCTCGGCGATGGCTCGCAACCTTCTCAGCGCCGGGCTGCACACGACGGTATGGGACCGGTCAGCAGCGGCGAGCGCGCCGCTGGCCGCAGCCGGGGCAACCGTTGCCACGACCGCCGACGAGGCGGTACGCGAGGCCGACGTCATCATCACCATGCTGCCTACCGCCGAGGTCGTGCGGTCGGTTGTCCTGGACGACACCAGCACGCTTGGTGCCCTTCCGCGCGGCTGCGTGTGGGCCCAGATGGGCACGATCGGGCTCGACGCCACGGCGGAGATCGACACCCGACTCGACGCGGAACGGCCAGACGTGCTGTTCGTGGATGCTCCGGTGTCGGGCAGCAAGGGCCCTGCGGAGTCGGGGCAACTGCTGATACTGGCCTCCGGTCCGGCGGCAGCGCAGCCGGTACTCGAGCCGGTCTTCGCGGCGGTCGGCCGGTCGGCGGTGTGGCTGGGCGCCGCGGGCCAGGGCAGCAAGATGAAGCTCGTCGTCAACGCCTACCTGGCCACCCTGATCGAGGGCGTGGCCGAGGCGGTGGAACTGGCCGCCCAGCTGGGCATCGACACGGCCCGGCTCGACGAAGCCATCGAGGGCGGTCCGCTCGACGCTCCGCTCGCCGATGCCAAGCTGCACAAGATGGAGCGGGGAGACTACGCGCCCGAGTTCCCGCTGGAGTGGGCGCTCAAGGACGTGGATCTTGCGCTCGCGGCCGCGGACGGCGCCTCGCTGCCGGTACTGGCCGCGCTGTCCCGGCAGTGGCATGCCGCGGTCGATGCGGGTCACGGCCGCCAGGATGTCAGCGCGGCACGGCTGTCCCTGGCCAGCCGGGACTAGCGGGCCGGCCGGAGGCTTCGCCAGGCACCGCCAACCCGGCGCCCCTCACTGCGGGGTCACGGCGGCAACCAGTGCCAGCGGCCTGCTGCCGGGCGCGGGACGGGACTCCAGGGCAAGCACGCGGAGCTGCCCTTGCGCGTCGTCCGCCCGGGGCGGCGCGACTTCGAGCAGTAGCAGCGCGACATCGTCGTCGAGCTTGCGGCCCGTGTGCGTGACCAGCCGGTCGAGCAGCCCGTCGGCGGCGGCCTGAAGGTCCGGGTCACGCAGCGTGTCCAGGCAGTCGTCGGGCCGGAAGTAGCGGCCAACCCGGTCGCGCGCCTCGAGCAGGCCGTCGGTGCAGAACAGCAGCCGGTCGCCGGTGTGCACCCTGAAGGTGGACGGCTGCATCTCGGGATGCAGCCCCAGCGGCGTGGCGTAGGCGCGGGGACTGAGCGCCCGCACTCCGCCGTCTGCGGCCAGCAGCAGCGGCGGCGGGTGCCCGCAGGTGACCAGCTGAAGCCAGCCTTCCGAGTCAAGCTCGGCGAACACCGCCGTCACGAAGTCCTCGTCGCTCGCGGCCCTGGTCACCGACCTGTCCACGACCCGCGCGACTTCGGGCAGGTCCAGGCCTGGCTGGGCGCAGGCGTCCCGGAAGCTTGTCATCGCGACGCTGGCGAGGCGCACCGCCGACAGGCCCTTGCCCCGGGTATCGCCGATGAGCCAGCGCGGCCGGACGGCGTCGGGGACGACCTCAAGCAGGTCGCCGCCCACCCGGGCCTCGGCCGCCGCGGAGACGTACCGTGCGGCGAGCCGGGCCGAGGCTACCTCCTGAGGAACCTCGCGCAGCAGCGCACTTTGGGCCACCCGGGCTACCGCCCGAACCTGGCTGAGCCGCCGCTGGGCCACGGTTCGCAGCACCGAGTTGACGACCGCGAACACGGCGAGCAGCAGGCAGACGCTCAGATGCGAGAGCAGCACCCCGGGCCGGCCCGGTTCAGCCGCGACCAGCACGCCCGCCAGCAGCAAGGCCCAGCCAGCGAGCACAGCGGTGACCCGCGGCGACAGCACAAGCGAGGCCAGCACAGGCCCGACCGCCAGCCAGGCAACGGGGATGATCGCCGGGTCGGTGGTGTACTGGGCAGCCGCCACCGCCGTGATGGCCAGCAGCAGGGCCGGCGCGAGCCACTTCCTGGCCCGGTGCGTCCGCGGCTCGGCGGGCCCGGCTGGCTCCAGCGGGATGCCGCCGAGGGTTGTCAGCTCTGCGCCCCGGCGAGGACGGTCCGCCGCGGGCCTGTCGTTCCCCTGGTCTGTGGATCGCATCGCGTACTACTGTCCATGATCGGCCTCAGCGGTCGCTGAACTGAAGCTCAGAGCCAGCGCAAAGGCCGATTTGCCCCGCCCGGGGGCCGGTTCAGGGCGTGAGCACGACGGTCTGTGTCCCCTTCAGGGCGGCAAGCTGCTGGGCCGTGTAGGCGAACGGCACCCACTTCTTCTGCGAGTACAGCTTGGTCATGTTGGCGTAGTAGGGCGAGAGGGGGTTCGTCGCCTGCGAGTAGGTGACGATGCCCTCCGAGACGGGGCCGCTCGGGGTCAGTTCGGTTGTCATGACGAGCGACGAGCCATCGCCGACCTCGCCGTAGTCGCCCGGGTAGAACGGGTTGCCATCGCCCAGTCCCGGATAGATGGCGTTGAAGCATCCCGTTTCACAGCCGTGGATCGGGATGACATCCTTGCCCTTCGTCGAGTGCTGCACCTGGCCGAACGAAGCTGTGAGCGGGATGTGCTGCGCCTTGAGGTCCAGGACCGCGGTGGCGAGGTTCTTCAGCACATCCGGGTTGGCTGTGTCGAGCCCGTTCGGTGTCGTCAGCGGCTCCTTCGCCGAGAACGGCACCTTCCAGAACGTGCCGGAGAACGGGACGTTGTACCAGATCTCGAAGAGCCAGCCGCCGGAAGCGTCCAGGTCACCGTTCTCGTACTTCTCGTAGCCGGCGAGCGCGTTGCACGCCGCCGTCAGGTTGACCTTGGTGCCGTTCGCCGCCTTCTGCTCCGGCGCCTTGCGGCACGCGGCCACCAGCGGCTTCAGCACCAGCTCGGCCAGCAGCGAGCGGTCGTTCTCCCACATGGCCTGCAGCGTGGGGATCGAGAACTTCGGCTTGCCGAGACCGTCCGTGCCCGCCACCCGCTCGGCGATCATCTCGTTGCCGAGGCGGGTGCGAAGGTTCTGCTCGACATCGATCTGGCCGATGATCGGCGAGTAGGCCTTGAACGGGTGGCTCGGGTTCGCGAGCCAGTACGAGTCATTGGAGTTCTCGACGTAGTCAGTGCGGATGGTGTGCGGCTCTTCGCTCGCCGAGAGGATCCCCGGCACCGGGGTGCCCTTGGCGCTCTGCCAGTCGCAGCTCGTCGTCGACCCGTTGAGCGTGATCAGGCCGGTGAGGTCGTAGACGAGGGTGGGCAGGCCTGCTGGGAGGCACTTCTTTATCAGCGCCGACGTGACTCCAGGCGTGTTGCCCACGTCCCCGTACAGGACGTGCCCCGTCTTGTCGGCCGCGATCGTGTTGAAAGTCGGAATGGCCAGGTACTTCGACTCGATCCGGAGCAGGTCCTCGACGGAGGTGGCGCGTCCCATCTCGAAGTACTGGTTCGCCGCGCGCATCTCGTCATCGAGGTTCACATCGTGCACCGCGTAGGCCGTCGTGGTGCTCCAGGAGAAGCCCGCGGGCGGCACGTCGACGACCGTGCCGAACTGGGTGATGTAGTAGGTGTGCTTGACCGTGCCGCTGCCGGTGTTGACGCTCACCGTCTCCTTGCGCATCGGGATCGTCTTGCCGTCCACGATGTAGCTGGTCGGGTCGTGCGGCGCCAGCGTCAGCTGAACGAGCGTGAAGCGCATCGACGTCGAGACCGTGTGCGTCCAGGCGATGTCGGAGTTGAACCCGATGCCGACGAGCGGGAAGCCCATGAGCGTCCCGCCCTCCACGTCATACTGCCCGGGCACGTCAAGTTGCTCGGCAAAGAACCGCTCCGTCCCGTACCAGGGGAAGTGCGGGTTCGCGAGGACCATCCCGTCCTTGTTCTGCGTGTCCTGGCTGCCGATGCCGATACCGTTCGAGCCCCTCGTCGAGTCCGCGTTCTCGAAGAGATTGCGCAGCGACAGCAGGCCGGACCGGCTCGGCTTCGAGGTGACCGACGCCGAGCTGCTGGCCGTCGGCGGGGTCGCGTCGGCCTCGTAGGTGATGAACTGCTGGCTGGACGCCTCGGTCGCGATCTGCACGCCGCGCAGGAACATGTCCTCCAGCGTGATCGGACGAACCCACGGCTTCCCCGCGCAGGCCGGGTCCTTCAGCTGACCGGAGGCCAGGTAGGCGTTGTAGCCGGCCACAAAGCCCTGGTAAAGCTGCAGCACCTGCGGCTTGGGTCCTATCGGTGGCTTGGCCTTGATCTGCGATTGGTAGAGGCCCGAATCCTTGATCTGCTGCCAGAACATGTCGGAGTCGAGGTTGGTCGGGTCCACGCCGGCCGAGTAGTTGACGGCGAGCTTGTCCGGTCCGAAATACTCCGACCGCTCGCCGTTCACGGTGACGAAGTCCTGCGCGAGGGTGCAGAAGTTGTCTTCGGAGAAGGCCCAGGCCTCACCGTAGCCAAGCGAGGAGAAGTTCGAGGCCGTGATGTGCGGGATGCCAGCCGAGTCCGTGACGATCGTGACCTGGTCGGACGACGGCCCGGTCCGTGCGGCGGACGC
>JASHTT010000427.1 GCA_030040415.1 Streptosporangiaceae bacterium
GCCCTTTCCGGGCCCGCGCGGCGGCCAGGCAGGCGCGCCAGGGGCCTGTGGCGTGCCTGGCGGAGCAACCACGCCGCCGGGCCCGGTGGCCCAGTCGTCGCTCGCCGTGCTCATTGGTGGCTGCGACGGCCAAGCGCTGCCGCGCATGACCGGGTACTGGCCTGCCGGGTTGACGTACTCGCCCCCGGCTGGAATGCTCGCAGTCTTGTCAGCTGCCCCCGCGGCCTCGGACTCCTTGGCATCACGGAACCAGCCGTCTGGCCACTCGCCCATAACAATCCCGCCTGTCCCCGAATCTCGTCCCCATCGTCTCTACCCGGTAGACGGGCTGAGAGCCAAATCGGCTGTGTCCGATCGCGGCAATTCGCGGCCTACGTACCCGCCAATTGGTTAAGGGAACGCCAGTCCCGGGGCAGCTGCCCGGCCCGCCGCGCGGCCGTGCCACCAGATCGTGACCAGCTCGCGGCCGCTCGATCCGAGGTCCGGCGGGTGGTCGAGATCGACGCCCAGGTCCGCCAGGGCGTCGGCGACCTCGGCGGATCTCTCCGGCGGCAGGCACAGCCGCCTGCGGGTCACGTCGACGAGCTCGTCCGGGCTGCCGTAGTCGCGGCCGCTCGGCCTGACCCAGCGCTGATGGCCCGGCTGCAAGCCCATCTCGGCGAGGATCGTCAGCAGGTCGCCGGCCGTCGGTCCGTCGGGCCTGACCAGGCCGTGAAAGCGGAGCCACAGCGGGTTGAGGCTGACCAGCGGGTGCCGCTCGGTCAGCTCCACGACGACCAGCCGGCGGGCCGCTGCGGTCAGCGCGGCCAGGAACGGCTCGATGTCCGGCACGTTGTAGACCACGTGGTGGCACGTGACCACGTCGGCCGTGCCAGCGGCGGCGGCTACGTCCGGCCACCGGCCGGGGACCAGGGTCACCGGCGGGCCGCCGCGGCCGGCAACCCGCTGGCTGAGCAGCTCCAGCATGTCTGCCTCTGCGTCCACCGCGGTCAGCGCCGTGCACCTGCGCAGCAGCGGCAGGCTGGCGGCGCCTGCCCCGGAACCCACGTCCAGCACGCTGCCCGGCGGGTCGAGCGCGGCCGCCGCCCGCTCGAACGACGGCCCGGACGGGGAGGCGGCGACCCGGTCCGCCCGACGGGCGAACACCTGCCGCGACAGGACCCAGGGCGAGTCGGCAACGGCTGCGGTGATATGCCCGGGGATGGCCCAGGCGGCCAGCTCCGCACGCCACTGGTCGGCGGGTAGCGCGCTCATCCGGGTGCTGGGCCGGTCGCGGCCTGCCGCTGCGCGTCGGCGGACCACTGGGACCAGGAGCCGGGGTAGAGCGCGGCCTTGATCCCGGCCAGCTGCAGCGCTGCGACGTCGTGCGCCGCGGTGACGCCTGAGCCGCAGTACACGGCCACCGGGCGGCCGGCCGCCGCGCCGAGCGCGGCGTACCGCAGCCGGAGCTGCCCGGCTGGGCCGAACGTGCCGTCGGCCGCCAGGTTCTCGCTGGCCGGCGCGCTGATTGCGCCGGGGATGTGGCCAGCTCGCGGGTCGACGGGCTCGCTCTCGCCGCGGTATCGCTCGGCGGCGCGGGCGTCTAGCAGCACGCCGTCGCGCGCGATGGCCGCGGCCTCGTCCGCGCTGACGACCGGCAGCTGCCCGCCAGCCAGCGTGACGTCGCCCGGCTCCGGCACGCACTCGCCGGTCTCGAGGGCGAAGCCGGCCCGCCGCCACCCGGCCAGGGCGCCGTCCAGGATGAGCACGTCCGCGACGCCTGCCCAGCGCAGCAGCCACCACGCCCGGGCTGCGGCGAGGCCGCCGTTGTCGTCATAGACCACGACCGGCTGGCCGCTGCGCAGCCCCCAGGCCCGGGCGCTGCGCTCAAGGTCGGCCAGTTGCGGCAGTGGGTGCCGTCCAGCGGCGGGCCCCGGCGGGCCGGCCAGCTCGCCGTCCAGGTCGGTGTAGACAGCCCCCGGGATGTGCCCGGCCCAGTAGTGCTCGCGGCCGTGGGGGTCGCCGAGGGCCCAGCGGACGTCCAGCACGGCGGGCGCGTCCGGCCGGGCGAGCAGGTCGTGCAGGGTCTTCGGATCAATGAGCACGCCCGCGTCCGCCTGCGGCGGCGCCAGTGCCGGCAGCGTTGCGAGCAGGTCCTGGTCGGTCAGCGATCGCGGCGGCGTTGCTTCTCGCGCGGCGCGCCTGATCCGGTCGAGCATCGCCTCGCTAGCGGCCGCGCGCAGCCCGAGCAGCCGGGCAGCCAGCACGATCTCGCCGTTGAGGTAGTCCGCCTCCAGCGAGCCTGACCTGGTCAGGCTCTGCCACGACGAGGTACCGCGGGGCTGGCCGGGCAGCGGCTGGACGGCGAACCTGCCGAGGTCGACCGTGCTCTCCGCGCGCATGTCGGCGATGGACAAGCCGCTTGCCGTCAGCACGTGCCTGGCCTCCAGCCGCAACAGCTCCTCGGCCGCCGCCCGGACCTCGCTGCGCTCGTACAGCGCGTCGAGCGCGAAGGTGGCGGCGCTGACCAGCTTGGCCGCCTTCCATCGGGACAGGTCATCGACGAGCTGCACTTCGAATCCCGCGGCGCGCAGGTCGCCAGCCACCTCGGCGAGCCTCGGCTGTGCACTCGCTGGCCCGTCAGGGTAGCGGCCAAGCCACAGCACGCCGGGGGCCGGGCTGCTCTCGGCCGCCACCTCCCCGGCCGCGAGATAGCTAGCCGGGATCCACGCGACCCCGCCATAGACCGTGCCAAACCGGCGCAGCGCAGCGCGCTCGGCGTGCAGGCCGTTCTGCACGGTGACAACCGGCAGCGCGGAGCCGGCCGATACCACGGCACCGTCCGGTCGGCTGAGGAGTTGCCAGGCCCACTGCGACAGCGCCTCGTCCGCATCCTGAGTCTTGGTGGCCAGCACGAACACGTCGTCAGCGGTCAGGGTCAGCTCGTCCGGCCTGGCGACGGCCGCGAGGTCGAGCAGTCGCGTCCCCTCCGGCCGGTGATAACGCATCCGGCCGGCGGCAAGCTCCGCGAACTGCGCACCGCGCGCTGCCAGCACTACGTCACGGCCGGCCTGCTGCAGCTCAGCCGCGATGGTCACGCCGAGCGCGCCGGCGCCGATGATGACGTATCTGGTCATGGTGCAGATCAGTCCGGAGCGCGCGGCTATTCGGCAGTCGCGATCTCCGGCAGGTCACTCCCGAGCCTGAGCCGCTCGAGGAACAGCACGATCGTAGCGGCCACCGTTCGATGGGTGACGTCGTTGAGGACGTCGTGCCTGCCGTCGGCGATGCTGACGAGCCGAGCCGCAGGTGCCTGGCGATACCACGAGCGTGCCTGCGACAGCGGGCTGACCGGGTCGGCCGCGCCGTGGATCGCCAGCACCGGCTGCTTGACCCGGCTCAGGTCCGCAGCCTCGAGCCAGCCCTCAGGAACCGGCCCGAAGAGGGCGCCGCGGCGCAGCGCCGAGCCGTTCAGTGCGGTCCGGTGGGACGTGCAGGCGGTCCTGCAGTCCAGCTCGTCGGGCCAGGAGGGCCGCTGGCCTTGGCGGGACTCCGGGGCGTTGCTCGCGGTCGGCATGCCGGCCAGGATGAGCCCGTCGAGGCCGGCCAGCTCCCCGGATGCCGCCAGGATGGCCGCGTAGAGGGCGCCGGTGTCTGACCCGGCGATGACCCTCGGTCCGGGGGATTCCGGGCTCGCGAGATTGCCGGTCACGCGGTCCAGGGTGACGGCTGAGCTGATCGTCGGGTCGGGCAGCACACGGACCCGGTAAGCGTCGGAGGCTAGCCGTCGGCCGAGGCGGCGGTACAGCGCCGGCTCCTCGCCGCGCCCGGGTATCACCAGAACTGTCCCTCGCGCGGGCAGTCCGGCCGGCTCGTTCCACGCAGCCTCAGTCCAGACGCTGCCGGTCGAGACCGTGGCGCCAGCCTGCGCCCCGTTACGCGCCATCGCGGGCTCCCGGACTATCTCGCTTATATCGATCAAAATAGTGGGTAGTACATCTCGCGTCCACCGCTTCAGTCTCGGTCCCACGCTTGTTCCAGGCTGACCAGCCCGCGGCACGGTGACAATGCACCTAGGTACACACTTGCACGCGCAACAGCTAGCTGACCAGGGCTGCCCTGAGCGCGCGCAGTGCAGCACGGCTCATCCCGCAGGCACCGAGCAGATAGCCGTCGACGCCGCCATGCCTCTCGTCGAGTTCGTCAAGTGCGGTCGCCATGGTCCACCTCGGCGCGCTCAGCATTCCCTTCGCTGCTTCGCGGGCGATGCCGAACTCGGCGAACTTGTCGATCACCTCGGGCACGTGCGGAGCGCCACGATAGTCATTGGTGAGCTCGTAGTCGTCCAGCACCGTTTCCCGGTGCACGCCGAGCGAGGTAAGCAGCAGGGCGATGGCGAGCCCGGTGCGATCTTTTCCGCTGACACAGTGGATCACCGCTGGCCGGCTCTGCGGGTCGGCGAGCCGGGAGAACAGGTCGCCGAAGGACGACGCCGCCTTCGACAGCATGAACCGGTAATCGCCGAGCAGCCACTGCTCCCCGTCGCGGCGCGTGCTCAGCAGCGTGACCGCCTCCCGGTCGAAAGGCCGGTTGGCGATCTCGATGTGAATGTGCTCGCGCGGCCCAGGGGAAGCCGCTAGCTCGTCAAAGCGGCGCAGGTCGTAGATCGCCTTGACGCCCAGCGCGTCGAACGAGGGCAGGTCGTCGTCGGTCATGAAGTGCAGCGAGTCGGACCGGTAGACCGCACCCCAGTTGGTCTGGCCGCCGCCCGCCGGATAACCGCCGATGTCGCGGAAGTTCAGCGAACCTGCGAACGGCAGTCGGCGCAGCACGTCACGTTCCCTTCTTGGCTTGTCTCAGCGTTCCCCGACCATATCTGCTCGGTACACTCTCCGGGCTAGCACCGGCCGCCCGCCCGAACGCCCCAATCCGGAGTGCCGCCATGCCCTGGTTCGATCTGCCGCTCGCCGAACTGCGCACCTACCGCACCAGCACGCAGGAACCCGACAGGCTCGACGACTGGTGGGCGGAGCGGCTCGCCGATGCCCGGGCAGCCGCCGCACCGCCCGCCATCACGGCGTACCTGCCCGACACCTACCGGCCGCTGCAGGCCTATGACGTCGAGTTCTCCGGCGCCCGTGGCGACCGAATCCGGGCCTGGTACCTGCGGCCGCCGGGCAGTGAGCCGGTGCCGGTCGTCGTGCGGTTTATCGGCTACGGCGGCGGGCGTGGCCTGCCGGCCGATCACTCGCTGCTTCCAGCCGTGGGCTACGCGACGTTCGTCATGGACGTGCGCGGCCAGGGCGGCCGCGGAAATATCGGCGTCACCGGCGACCTCCAGCCGGGCGCGGAGCTGAGCACCGTCATGACCAGGGGCATCACGGACCCGGGGGCGTACTACTTCACCAGGCTGTTCACCGACGCGGTCAGGGCCGTCGAGACGGCCGCCGAACTCCCCGGAGTTGACAAGTCCCGGCTGGTCGTCAGCGGCGGCAGCCAGGGCGGCGCGCTCGCACTCGCGACCGCCGCGCTGCTGCCCGACGCGGTCCGGGTGTGCCACGCGGATGTGCCGTTCCTGTGCGACATCCAGCGTGCCGTTAC
>JASHTT010000428.1 GCA_030040415.1 Streptosporangiaceae bacterium
TCTCGACGCCCATCGTGTCGGGCCTCATCGCGTCGCGGATGTCGCACACCGGCGAGAACGCCCAGCAAGCTGCCGCGGCGCTGCTAGCCGCGGCGCTGTCCCAAGCCATCCCGGGGGTCGGCCCGGTACTGCTGCCGTATCAGCGCGTCTGACCTGCAGAACGACGGCACTACGCGCTGACCTTGTCCGCGTCGGACGCCCGGACCGACAGCGACACCGAGGACAGCGGGCGCGATCCGAGGCACGCCCAGGCCGCCAGGCCGGCGCCGACCGCGACCGCGATGGCGAGCAGCCCGAAGGTCAGCCGGATAGAGATGAACTCGGCGAGCAGGCCGCTGATGATGGCGCCTATCGGCTGACCGCCGAAGCCGATGAGCCGCGCTGCGGTGTTGACGCGCGCCTGAAAATTATCGGGCAGGATCATCTGCCGGACTGTCACCGCGGTGGCGTTGATCATGATGTAGACGAGTTCGTACCAGCAGAAGATGACCACGGCCCAGATGTACGAGGGCGCGATTGCAAACAGGGCGAGCGCGGCGACGCTGATGCCGAGCAGCGTGGCTAGCATGCGTCCGGCCGGGACCCGCCGGATCAGGAGCGGAACGGCTACCACCGCCAGCAGCCCGCCGAACTGCCCGGCCGAATACAGCAATCCGAGCCGCACGTCAGGATGTGCCATGTGCAGGGCACGGCTTGCGTAGACCACAAGCAGGCTCACCGTGCCCCCCCAGCTCACACAGGAGCAGAAAACAGAAAGTGTCATCGTGCGGATCACCGGTTCGTGCCACATGTACCGGACGCCCTCGGCCACGTCGGCACGCAGCCGGTTACGAGGCTCGTCCTGCGGCTGCGGCCGGTTGAAGGGCCGCCTGATAGTGAAGATCAGCAGCCCGGAGATCATGTAGCTGGTCGCGTCGAAGCCGAGCGCGTAGGACGGCGCCATGATGCCGAGCAGGGCGCCGCCGATGGTCGGTCCGCTGATGAGCGCCACCGATCCCGCCGACGCGATGAGGCTGGACGCTTCGGGCAACTGCGAGCGGTCTACCAGCGCGGGCAGCGTTCCGAAGTTGGCGGCGTCGAACCAGACGAAGGACATCCCGATGCCGAAGGCGACCACGAAGACCTGCGCGAGGACCAGCAAGTGAAGCGCAGCCGCGGCCGGGACTGTGCCCAGCATCAGCGCAGAGGCCACATTGCAGATGATCATGATCCGCTTGCGGTTCAGCCGCTCGGCCAATGCGCCGGCGAGCAGGCCAAAAGCGATGTAAGGCCCTGCGTCAAGCACGTTGAGTGCCGCGACCGCGGCAGGGGAATCGACGATCCGGTAGACGAGAACCGGCAGCACAACCGAACTGATCCCGCTGCCAGCGAAGGAGACAACCCGCGCGGTCAGGAAGGTCAGGAAGGCTTGATTGCGACGCAGCTTCTGATCAGTCATGCCGGCCGTCCGCCGATCGGAGTGACACCCTATATGTACGACAAATACAAGGGTTGGCATTCTAGCGGAGGGTTGGCCGCATGCTCCTGAGCCAATATGGTTTGTGACGACCGCTTCACCGTCACGTCACGATTGGAGTCTGCATGAGCCAGTTAGTCCGCAGCTCGACCGGCGCGCTGATGATGGGACCCGACGGAACCGTCCATGTGATTCCCGGCAGGACGCTAGCGGCGTCACTGCCCGTGAGCCTGCTTACTACTACGAGGGCCCATGCCCAGCAGCCTGAGCCGGTGGACCTTCCCCCGGACACTACCGAGCCTGATGGCTCGCCCTGCTTCGCCTACGAGGACGGCGACGGTCAGCCCAGCAGCTGCTTCGCCCATGGCCAGCAGTCTGAGCCGGCGGATCTTCCCCCGGACACTACCGAGCCGGAAGGCCTTCCCTGCTTCGCCTACGACGCCTATGCCCGGCAGTGTGAGCCGGTGGCTCCTCCAAGCCCAGACACCCTCGAGCCTGGCGACGGCGGTGGCGGCGGCGAGGTGAGTCCCTGCTTCGCGTACGACGCCTGTGGCCGGCAGTGTGAGCCGGTGGATCTTCCCCCGGACACTACCGAGCCTGAAGGCCTTCCCTGCTTCGCCTACGAGGACGGCGACGGCGAGATGACTTACTGCTTCGCCGACCAGGGCAACGAGGGCCAGCCGACGTCCTGCTTCAGCCTGGCCGGACGCTAGCCGGTCCGCAAACTGCGGTGAGTAACCAGGCGGGCGTGTCCAAGAGGTACTGGTCGGGCACGCACCGCCTGGTTTCTCCAGCGGAGACGCTGGCGCGGGTCAGGCCGTTCTTCCCGGTTATGGGGATCACCCGGGTCGCCGACATCACCGGCCTCGACGTGATCGGCCTGCCCGTAGTCGCCGTGCATCGGCCGAACTCGCGGTCGGTCGCGGTTTCGCTCGGCAAGGCACTCGATCTCACCGCGGCCAAGGCTTCCGGCGTGATGGAAAGCATCGAGGCCTTCATGGCCGAGCGCATTGTCCGGCCCCTTGTCCTCGGCAGCGTGAACGATCTCCGGTTCAGCCACCCGCTCGTCGATGTGGACGGGTTGCCACGGACGGCGACATCGCAATATCACCCGGACGCCCCGATGCTCTGGATCGAGGGTCAGGAGCTGCTCAGCCAGACGCCGATGTGGGTGCCTTACGAGATGGTGCACACTGCCTACACAACGCCATCGCCAACTGGGACTGGCTGTTTCGTCGCAACATCCAACGGCCTGGCGTCCGGAAACCACCTGCTCGAGGCGATCGGTCACGGCATCTGCGAGGTCATCGAGCGCGACGCCTTCACGCTGCACAAGCTGCGGTCCGGACAAGACGCAGCGTCGCGCAGGATTGACGTATCGACGGTCGGGGACACCGACTGCGCCGAGGCACTCGGCAGGCTGAGCCGGGCTGGCATGCTGGTCGGCATCTGGGACATGACCAGCGACATCGGCATCCCGGCCTTCCTGTGCCGGATCGGCGAGTACGGGTCGCGCCCGGTCCGGACGAGTCGCGTCTTCGACGGAATGGGCTGCCATCCCAGCCCCGGGATCGCGCTGCTGCGCGCGGTCACCGAGGCCGCGCAGTCCCGCGGCGCGTCGATCGCAGGCGTCCGGGACGACACCGCTGCGTTCGGCAGGAAACCCGGACGGCGCCCTGACCCCGGTGGTAATCGCGAAACAGAGTTGGCCGACGCGGGAACACGGCACTTCACCTCGGTCAAAGTGATCGACAGCGACAGCATCGACGAGGATGTGGCTGCCGAGCTTGATGCTCTCCGCAGCGCGGGCATCACGCAGGTGGTCGCAGTCGACCTGACCCGCGAGGAATTCGGTATCCCGGTCGTCCGCATCATCGTGCCTGGCCTGGAAGGACCGACCGAGGTTGTCGCGTGCCGCCTTGGCCGGCGGGCGATGGACCTGGTCGGCAGCCGATGAGCGACGTTTATGTCTTCCTCGGCCCCTCGCTGCCAGCACTCGACGCGGCTGCCGCACTCGACGCGGAGATTCTGCCGCCGGTGGCCGCCGGTGACGTCGGCCGGCTGTGGCGCAGACGGCCGCGCGCGATCGGCATCGTGGACGGGTACTTCGAGCACGCGCCCGCCGTCTGGCACAAGGAGATCCTCTGGATCATGGAACGTGGCGTGCACGTGTTCGGGGCCGCCGGCATGGGCGCGCTGCGGGCGGTGGAACTGGACAGCTTCGGCATGCACGGTGTCGGGCGCGTCTACGAGGACTTCCGGGACGGAGCGCTGGACGCGGACGACGAGGTCGCGGTGGCGCACGCAGGCCCGGAGGACGGTTACCGCGCGCGGTCCGAGGCAATGGTGAACATCCGGGCGACGCTCAGGTCGGCTTGCGACCTTGACGTGATCTCGCCCGCCACCGAAGAGCTCCTGATCGCCGTCGGCACCGGCATGTTCTACCAGGACCGGTCATGGCCGGCGCTGCTCGACGCTGCGCTAGCCGCGAGCGCCGACCCGACCGAGGTGAAGGTCTTTCGCGATTGGCTGCCAGCCGGGCGGGTCGATCAGCAAGCCGATGACGTGCTGGCCATGCTCAGCCAGATCCGGGAGTTTCTCGCGGCGGACCCGGACCCGCAAACGGTTGCGTGGACGGTGGCCAACACGACGCGCTGGGTGGCAGCAAAGGAGCGCGCGAACATCGCTGTGTCCGAAGACGACGCTGGCTTGGCTGCTGGACCCGAGGACGTACTGGACGAGATCCGGCTCAGGGGACCCGGCGTCCTGGAGTCCGCGCGTGGCCGGGCTCTGCTTGACGTGCTGCGTACCCGCGGCGAGTACGGGCGGCTAGCAGCCAGGGCTGCCAGCAAGCTGACCCGCGAGCGCCAGTGCGCGGCCGAAGATGCTGAGCCGGGTGAAGCCGGGTCGTTCGGTCAGCTGGCGCTGGAGTGGTTCTTCTCCAGCCGTGGCGGCATCCCGGTGCCGGAGGACCTGCTTGGCTACGCACGATCCTGCGGTTTCGCGAACGAAAAGGCGTTTCGCGCCGCGGTGCTGCGTGAGTATCGCTGTGCGGGGTCGGGGTGGTGATCGCGGAGGATCTGGGCTGGCCTGGTGCCCGGATTTTCCGTGATCATGCAGGCTGGTGCTGGCGGCGGCCTGGGTGGCTGGGGGGTGGGGGGTTGTGCCCCGCCTCCCGGGGTGGGGCGGGGCACAGGGGTGGGGGGTGGTTAGTTGAAGCTGGGGGCGACGGTGGAGATGTCGTAGTTGGGGCCCCAGTACCACTGGGTGGCCTGGGAGCCGGGGACCAGGTGGGGGACGCCGGTGGGGTCGGCGATCCACCAGCGGACGTGGGTTTGCATGCTGGCGGGGAGGGTGTGCACGGCGGCTTGGACGGCGGGCCATTCCGAGCGCATGGT
>JASHTT010000429.1 GCA_030040415.1 Streptosporangiaceae bacterium
CGTCGGTGCGCCTGGCGAAGAATCTAGGGGGGTCGTGGTCGTCCCAGGTCGCTGCGCCCGCCTCGGCTGACCCGCCGTAGACGCCAAGGAAGAGCAGTCCGCCTGGCCGCAGCACGCGTGCGATGCCAGCCAGTACCGCGGGCAGGTTCTGGTCCGGCACGTGCAGCAGGCAGTTCATCGCGTGCACGGCGTCGAAGGACGCCGGCTCGAACTCGAGCGCAGCGAAGTCCATCACCCGGGCGTCCAGGCCCTTCTCCCGGCAGCGGGCCACCATAGCCGGGCTGAGATCCGTTACCACTACCTCGAGGCCGTGCCCGGCGAAGAACAGGCTGTCCTGGCCGGTGCCAGCGCCGATCTCCAGCAGATTCGCGCAGCCCTGCTGGCGCAACCTGTCCAGGAACGCCGCCCGCTCGGCGATCTTCCAGGGCTGCTTGGCCGCCTGGTCGCGCCGGTCAACCGCGCCGTCGTAGGCGGTCCGGAGGTCATCCTTGATCCGGCGGTACTCGGTGTCAGGCAAGGCCTTCTACCTCGCTGCCTATGCCCGCACCAGATGCCGGCAGCCTGCAGAAGGACGGCGAGTTCACGGCCCAGGATGGCTGCTCCCCGCCGGCGAAGCGCTTCAGGTTCGCCGCGAACAACTCGCCCGTCCGGCGGAAGGTCAGCGACGTGTGCCACGCCACGTGCGGCGTCGCGATCACCCGTGGATGGCGCACCAACGGGTCGTCAGCACTGGCCGGCTCATGGACGAAGACGTCCAGGCCGGCCCCGCCCACCTGACCGGACTCGAGCGCGGCCAGCAGCGCGTCTTCGTCGACGAGCCCGCCCCGTGCCACGTTGACGAACAGCGCCCCCGGCTTCATCACGGCGAACTCCGCCGCCGAGAACAAGCCGGCGTTCCCCTCGTGCAGCATCGCGCAGCACACCACGGCGTCGGCCTCGGCCATCAGCTCGTGCAGCCGGTCCGGCCCGGCGACCAGGTCGACCTCGGCCGGCCCGGGCTTGCCGGGGTCCGCCCGGACGGCCAGCAGGCGGGGTCCGAAAGGCGCGAGCCGCCGCACCACGGCGGCGCCGATCGCGCCGAGCCCAACCACGAGCACGGTGGCTCCGACCAGCGACGTTCCCACTGGCCGCTCCGTGGCGCGCCCGGCCGCCAGCACGGCCCGGACCTCGTCGAGCCTGCGGGCTAGGGCGAGCAGCAGCAGCACGGCGTGCTCGGCGCAGCTGTCCGCGTTGCCGCCGATGTCGCCGGGCACCCGGCAGACCCAGACCCCCTGCCTGGTCGCCGCGGCGACGTCCACGCGTTCCAGCCCCACGCCGAACTGGTGCACCAGGCCGAAGCCACCGGCCGCCATGACATCGGCGCCGATCCGCGCGCCGAGCGGGCACACCACGCTCACGCCGTCCAGGTTGTCGGCTATCCGGTCCGGTGCGCAGCTAGCCAGTTCCCAGCCCGGCAGCAGCGAACCAAACCAGCCGAAGTTCAGCTCGCCTGCCATGCTCGCCCGGCCGAACAGCAGCTTCATCGCTGTGCCCGCACCGCGAGAGCGGACGTCACGGGAGGGCGGCGACCAGCTCGCCCACCGGCTTGCGGCGGCCGGTGTAGAACGGGATCTCGACCCTCGTGTGTCGGCGGGCGCGGGCGCCGCGCAGGTGCCGCATGAGATCCACGATCCGGTGGAGTTCGTCGGCCTCGAAGGCGAGGATCCACTCGTAGTCGTTGAGCGAGAAGGACGCCACCGTGTTGGCCCGGACGTCGGGGTACTCCCTGGCCATCATCCCGTGCTCGGCGAGCAGCTCGCGCCGCTCCCCGTCGTCGAGCAGGTACCACTCGTAGGACCGGACGAAGGGGTAGACGCTGACGTAGTTCTTCGGGTCCTCACCCGCGTGGAATGCCGGGATGTGGCTCTTGTTGAACTCTGCCGGGCGATGCAGCGCCATCACCGACCAGACCGGCTCGCTCGCCCGGCCGAGCCCGGTGCGGCGGAACCGCGCGTACATCTCCTGCAGGTCGTCGGCCGTCGGGGCCACCCACCAGAACATGTAGTCGGCGTCCGCCCGCAGCCCCTGCACGTCGTAGCAGCCGCGAGTGACCACGCCCTTGCCGGCCGCCTGCTGGCACAGCTCGGTCACCTCGGCGGCCAGGCCAGGCCGGCCGCCGGATCCGGCGGCAGCCTCGATCGCGCCCGGGCCGGTCACCTTGAACACCGACCACATGACGTAGCGGATGAGCTCGTTCAGTTCGCGCGCGTTCGGACGGGCAGTGTGCCCGGACCCCTCGTTCCCAGCCATGTAGCTATGTCTACCAGAGCGCTCAAGGCGCCAGCGCTGGCCCCGGAATGCCACTTCGCCCAGAATGCGCGCGCCCAGCGTGTCGGCTTGCCTTAATAAACTGATATCAGTATGCTAGCAAGCAATGGGGTCAGCTGGAGGTGGCGACATGACGGCAGAAGCCCAGGGCGCAGTCCTGCAACCTGCGACGGCGAGCAAGGTCGCGGAGACCGAAGCATACTCGGCGGCCGGCATACCGGTGCTGATCCTCGGCATCGCGCTGCTGGCGGCGGCGATCGGGCTCACCGTCTTCGGGGCGGTGGACAAGAACGGGGTGATTGTCCTCGGCATCTTGCTGTTCGCGCCTGCCGATCTGTGCCTGCACGGCCTCACGCCGGTGGTGCCTGGCGAGGCTCGCGTGGTGCAGCTGTTCGGCGCTTACCACGGCACGGTCCGCCAGACTGGCCTGCGCTGGGTCAACCCGTTCACCCGCAGGCGGAAGGTATCGGTCCGGGTCCGCAACCACGAGACCCCGATCGCCAAGGTCAATGACGCTGACGGCAACCCCATCGAGATAGCGGCGGTGGTCGTCTGGCAGGTGCAGGACACGGCCAAGGCGATCTTCGCGGTGGACGACTTCCCGAGCTTCGTCGCCACCCAGACCGAGACGGCGGTGCGGCACATAGCCTCCAGCTACCCGTACGACAACCGTGGCAGCGGTGCGCTGTCGCTGCGCGACAACGCGGACGAGATCACCGAGCGCCTATCGGCCGAGATCGCCGACCGGGTACGGGCCGCAGGCGTGCTGATCATCGAGTCCCGGCTGACAAGGCTGTCCTACGCGGCGGAGATCGCCCAGGCGATGCTGCGCCAGCAGCAGGCGAACGCGGTCGTCGGGGCGCGTCAGCGCATAGTGGAAGGCGCTGTGGGGATGGTGCAACTGGCCCTGCAGCGGCTCGAAGAGGAGGGGGTGGTCGAGCTGGACGAGGAACGCAAGGCGGCGATGGTCTCCAACTTGCTGGTGGTGCTGTGCAGCGAGCAAGCCACCCAGCAAGTCGTCAACACCGGCTCGCTGTATCAGTGACGGCGGGCACTTTTCGTTGTGGCTGAGCGTAGGAGCGTGCTGCTGCGGCTTGACCCGGCCGTGCACGACGCGCTGGCGAGGTGGGCGGCCGACGACCTGCGGAGCACGAACGCGCAGATCGAGTTCCTGCTGCGCCGTGCGCTGGCCGATGCCGGCCGGATGCCGAGCCATGCGCGGCAGATGCGCCGACCGGGCAGGCCGCGCACCGAGGCCGAAACCGAGGCGCGCTAGGAAATCACCGGAGCAGTGCAACTACCCCGGACTGTCCTGCACTCTGTAGGGCGTGGAGCGTGATGGGTCTGGCAGCCGGGACGCTGACTTCAGCGAACTGGTTTTCAGCCGGTGGCCGAAGTTGGTCCGGCTGGCCTACGGGTTCACCGGCGATGTCGGGCTGGCCGAGGATCTTGCGCAGACCGCGCTGGCGAACGCGTACGCGTACTGGTCGCGGCTGCGGCGAGCGGACGATCCGGACCGGTACCTGATCCGGATCCTGATCAACACCCATCGCAGCAGCTTCCGCAAGCGCCGGCTGGCCGAGAGCCTGTCCGGGATGTGGTCCGGCGAGCACGCCAGCGCACTGACGGCGGATCCCACCAGCGCCGTCGATGACCGGGGCGCGATCATCACAGCCCTCGCCGGACTGCCGCCCCGGCAGCGCGAGGTCGTCGTCTTGCGCTACTGGCTGGACCTGACCGAGGCTCAGGTCGCCTCGCTGCTGGACTGCAGCGTGGGCACCGTCAAGAGCCAGGCCTCGCGGGCGCTCGCAAAACTGCGGCTGAGCCCCGAACTGCAGGAGTGGGGAAGCCGATGATGCCCGACACAGAGCAGCAGCTAAGGGCCAGGCTGGGCCCGGCGCTGGACGAACTTCAGCTCCGCCCGGCTCCGTTGGCAGCGATCGTGCGCGACGGACGGAAGGCCAAGGTGCGAAAGAGGATCTCACTGGCGGCGAGCCTGGCAGCTGGTGCCGCTGTCGTGACCGCAGCCGCGCTGACGCTGCCGTCGGTCCTCTCTGGTCCCGCCCCCGCTCCCCCGCTCAGCACGCATTACCACGTCACAGCGAACTCGCCAGGGCCGCTCTCCCCGCCCGGCCAGATCGCGTCCGGGAAGATAAATGGCGTGGCCTGGTCGGTGCGCGCCAAGTTCGAACGCCCCGATTACTTCTTCACCGGCATCGGCACCTTCATTCCCCAGGGAACGAGCCTGCCCGGCAGGTACACGACTGGCGACCCGGTGGACGGCTTTCTCACGGCCCTAGCGGGCACGGCGATTCAGCTCGACGCAGTCCGGGCCGACGTCACTCTGGTCCGCGTCGGGCTTACCAACGGGCAGGTACTGAGCTTGCGGCCGGTAGCGGCGATCGGTGCGGGCAACGCGAGGCTGATCGCGTTCGCCACGCCCGACTTCCGTGATGTGCTCTCGCTCACCGCCTTCGGTAAGCAGGGGGAGATCGGCTACGAGATCCCCTGGACCGGGCATACCTGGTTCATGGTCGGCCAGTGGCTGAAGCCGGGCCAGCCGGCCCTGCCCCGGCCGCAGACCGCCGTGACCGGCTCCGGGACCGCGTTCGGACATAGCTGGCGCCAGCTGGTGTCGTCAGGACCCTGGGGCTGGTGCGGTGAGGGCGACATAGACGGCGGGGGCGGCGCCGGAGTCTGCGCCGCTGTGCTGCCGGCGCTGCGGCCGGGCGTGTACTACCAGGACGCCGGGTTCGCGGGCGGCTCGGTGATCGGCAAGTCCGGCCTGATCATGTCCGCCCAGGTAGCTGACTCGGTCGCGGTCATCGAGTTCACGACGCGCTCCGGGCAGCACACGTGGGTCCGGCCACGCCGGGTAGGCGGCCGCGCGTTCGTCAGCTTCGCCTCGACCACCGACGCGAAAGCCCCGCAGACCGTCATCCGGTGGGCGGCCTACGACGGGCATCATCACCTGCTGGGATCCGGTTCTGCCGAGCAGGCCCCGTGACAATCTACGTCCAGATCGCACAGTCGATGTTGTCACTGAACCGCTCCGGTAGTTCCGGCAGCCGCCGCGCGCAGTTGGCCGCCACCCGGCGCGCAGTCCACGCGACCGCGCCGGCATCGAGCAGGTCGTCCACGCCGACCTGCTGGCCGGCCAGGCCGAGGTCGCCCCGCAGCCGGATGCCCTGGCCGGCCAGCAGCTGCCAGCGGTGGACCGCGCCCGGCCAGGTTGCCTTGCTGTCCGCTAGCGGGGTGCCAGCCATCGCGGCGAAGCTGAGCTCCGGATGCACCTCCACGACGAGGCACGGCGCGCCGGGCAGCCAGCTGTCCACCTGCAAGATTTTCTCGCGCAGGTTGAACGCCTGCCGCGATATCCCGGTGCCGGCCAGGCGGCGGTTCAGCTCGCAGGCCTGCCGGTAGTCGGCGAGTGCGGCCGCGGCACGTACCGGCGGCGTGAACACCGACGCGCGGCGCACCCCGGCCGCCCTCCTGGCCAGCACGTCTGCCTGCCGGACGCTCGCGTCGGCCAGCCCGATCGGGATGTCAATGCCGATGACGTGGAGCGGTCCTGCGGCGGCTGCCGCAGCCTCGGCGAGCGCGCCAATCTCGGCGCCGACGTGCACGCTGATCTTCTCCGCCGACAACACGACGCCGACCCAGCCCGCAGGGCAGGCGTCGACGCCGAGCACCGTGCCTTGCACGGTCCCAAGTTAGAGCCTGTCTCGAACCGGGGCGATGATCTCGTCGGCAAGCCAGCGCGGCACGTTACCGGTCGCCGGGGCGCGGACGCCGAACACCACGTGCCTGAACCCGGCCGCGATGAGTTCGACGACGGTCGCGCGGGTAGCTGCCGGGTCGTCGGTCGTGATCACCAACTGCACGGACCTGATGATCCGCTCCGGGTCCCTGCCCACGTCCGCGCAATGCGCATCGAGCACCTTGCTGCGCTCCGCGACGAACGCCACGCTGCCGTGCGGCGGCCCCGGGATGTTCCAGATGTCGGCATGCTCGGCGACCAGCCGCAGCAACCTGGTACCGCTGCCACCGACGAGCACGGGCGGACCGCCTGGCTGGACCGGCTTGGGCTCGTTGCGTGTCCCGGTCAGCGAGTAGTACCGGCCGTGGAAGTCGAAAATGTCCTGGATGAACATGCTCCGCACGATCGCGATGGTCTCGGCCAGCCTGCCGATGCCTTCGGCCGGCGTGGCGCACGGCAGCCCGTAGCCCAGGTACTCCTCGAGGCCCGGATGCTGGCCAGCGGTGCGCGGCGTATCCGCCGGCAGGGTCCCGCCGACACCCAGCCCGAGGATCAGCCGGCCCGCGCTGATCACGTCGAGCGTGCTGGCGATCTTCCCGAGCACCGCGGGCTGGCGTATCTGGTTGTTGGTCACCAGCAGGCCGAGCCGGAGCCGCCGCGTCTGCGCGGCAAGTGCGGCCAGCATCGTCCAGCCTTCGAAGATCGGGCCGTCCTTCGGCCCGGTCAGCGGCAGCATGTGGTCCCACAGCCAGCCATGCTCGATCTCGGGCACCTCGTCAGCCTGCAGCCAGGTACGCAGGATCGCCTCGTAGCTGCTGTGCACCGGTGGGGTCTTGATGCCGAAACTGACCGCGCCGGATGCCGTCATAACTCCTCCACATGCGTAGATCATCAGTCAGATAGATCATCAGCATAACTGATGATCGGCCGCCTTGTACCGTGAGCGCATGGCGAACGAGGTACCCGACGAGCTTGCTGACCGGCTCGGCTACCTGCTCAAGCACGCCCAGCAGCGGCTGGCCCAGGCGGCAGCGCCCGCCATGGCACCGTTCGGCGTCGACGGCCGCGAACTGGCGGTGCTGACGGTGCTTGCCGCCGGCGCGCCGCTCTCGCAGCAGGAAGCGGCACACCGGCTTGGCGTAGACCGGACCACGATGGTCGCGCTGGTCGACGGCCTGGAAGCCAAGGGGCTGGTCGAGCGGCAGCGCAGCGAGCAGGACCGGCGCATGAACATTGTCCGGCTGACCCCAGCGGGCAAGGACTGCCTGCGCGGCGCCGAGCAAGCGCGCGCCGATGTCGAGCGGGAGTTCCTGGCTCCGCTTGGCGAGCGGGCAGCCGGCGAGTTCGTCCGAGCGCTGCGGCGCCTGCTCGCCGCGCCGCGCGCAAGCTAGCAGGCCGCCCGGCAAGCATGACCGGATCCGGCAGGCACGCTCCCGTGATGCCTGCCGGATCAGGGCCCCGTGGCCGGGCGGCCGGTTACGCCCCGGGCGAGGCGGGACTCGCTAGTTGCGCGACTTTTCGGAAATGTTTCCGGCAGGGCCGTAACAACTGGGCCCGGCAACCGTCAGTACCCGGACTACCGCCGGTTGCCGGCCAGCCGCCTGCTCACCTAACGCTGCGCACGGCGGCTGGCGCGGCCGTCGAGTCGCGCACCACGAGGCGGGTTTCCAGCTCGACGCGCAGTGGCTCGAGCCGCCTGTTGTGCAGCTGGCGCAGCAGCAGGCTCACCGCGGTGCGGCCCATTTCGGCGAGCGGCTGCCGCACCGTCGTCAGCGGCGGCACGGTGATGGTCGCCTCGGCGGTGTCGTCGAAGCCCACCACCGACAGGTCGGCCGGGACTCGCAGGCCCCGGGCCGACGCGGCCCGCAGGACGCCGATCGCCATCGTGTCGTTGAAGGCGAACACCGCGGTCGGCGGGTCCGGCCGGGCAAGCAGGTCCGCTGCCGCGATCCGGCCGCCTTCGATCTCGAAGTCCGCGTGCGCGACCAGGTCCGGGTCGGGCAGCAAGCCGGCCCCGGCGAGGGCGCCCTGGTACCCGCGGAGCCGTTCCTCGGTAGCCATCCAGCCGACTGGCCCGGTGATCGCGCCGATCCGGCGGTGGCCAAGCTCCAGCAGGTGCGCGGTGGCTTGCATCGCCCCGGACGAGTGCGCCGCGGCGATCACCGGAACGCCGCCGCCGATGGCCGCGCGCGGATCGACGACCACGTACCGGAAGCCGTGGCTCCCCAGCGCCTGCAGTTCCGCGGCAGACTCCTCGGGCAGCACGATGATCGCGCCGTCGGTCTCGCCGTCGGCCAGCCGCTCGACAAGCGACGTCTCGCGGTCGTGCGAATGGCGGGTCTGGCACAGCACGGGCCGCATGCCGCGCTCGTACAGGGCCTCGGTGGCACCGGACAGGATGTCGGCGAAATAGGTGGGCTGCACCAGCGGGATGGCGATCCCGATCAGCCCGGTCGGCGCCACGCGCACTGGCCGGCTGCCGCGGTAACCGTGTTCCCTGATCACCCGTTCCACCGTGTGCCTGGTCTCGATGGCCACGTCGGTACGCCCGTTCGCCACCCGCGACACCGTGGCGATCGATACTCCGGCCAGTTCGGCGACGTCCCTGATCGTCACACGGCCATTACGACTGCTCCGCATGGTGATATTGAAACATTTACCGGAAGTTGCCGGGACTGGTTTCCCGGGCCCGCACCGGACGGCGGGCGCGGCGATTCACTGCCGGAGCTGGCTCAGTACTTGCTGAACTGCGAGTCCGGCGGTCGCGATGCAGGCCGGGATGCCGACCCCGTCATAGGCAGCTCCGCAGACGGCAAGACCGGGCTGGCTCGCGACACCGGCCCTTATCCGTGCGACCCGGTCCAGGTGACCGACGCTGTACTGGGGCAGTCCGCCGCCCCATCGCGTTACCCGGGTGGCGGCGGGGGAGCCCTGCACGCCCGTCGCGGCCGCGAGGTCGGCGGCCGCCAGCTCTGCCAGCTCCGCGTCGTCCCGCTGCAGCACGGCCTCGTCACCGAGCCTGCCGACCGAGCACCGCACGATGTGCACGTCCGGCGCGGCCCGCCGCAGGTGCGGCCACTTCACGGTGCTGAAAGTCACCGCCTTCACGGCGTGCCCGTCGACGGCGGGCACGAGGAAGCCACTGCCGGCCGGCGGCAGCGGGAACGCCGACACTGGGTAGGCCAGCGTGATGATCGCCATGCTCGCGTAGCGCAGCTCGGCCAGTGCCGCGGACGCCGACGGCGCCACGTCCGCAAGCAGCCGGGCAGCGGGAGCCGCTGGAATCGCGAGGATCACCGCATCTGCGCGCAACTGCTCAGGCGCGTGCGCGGAGCCGACAGTCAACCGCCAGCCGTCCGGTGTCCTCGCCAGCTCGCGGGTCATCGCGCCGGTCCGGACGGTCGCGCCGCTCGCCGCGGCCAACGCGGCCGGGAGGCTGCCGAGCCCGC
>JASHTT010000430.1 GCA_030040415.1 Streptosporangiaceae bacterium
CGCGCGCATTCCACCGCTGGCGGCAACGGCCATAAAAGTCGCTTTCACCAACATCCTGCACAATGCCATCAGGTATGTTGATCCGCAACACCGCGGGCAGACAACGGCTGCGACGCGAGCCGTGGAGCTCCAGCAGGCTTTTCTGGACGGACATGAGTGCGCGGTCATTGTCGTTCGGAACCAGATGCGCCACTTGCTGTCGGAAGAGCGGATCTCTGGCCTCTACAGGTATCCGCTGACTGGAAAGAATGATGAGCTACGGCTAGGCGCATTCTTGGCTGGTATGGCCGCACAGAGAGTTGGCGGCAGGCTACATGCCTATCAGTCGGCACCGGGGCCAACCCTGACGTCAGTTCTCCTAATTCCCGTTCGCGTCGCAGGAGGAGAAAGCGATGACCAATAACTACCGGGTTTTGGTGGTCGATGACGAAGAGGATGCGCGTGAAGCGATCCGCGGCGACCTCGAGGAGTTGCCGCCTGTCGGGCGAATGGAGTGCGATCTAAGCAGCGGAGTCCGGGACGCGACCCGGAAGATTCTTGCTAAATACTACGACCTCGTAATTGTCGACCTAGAGCTTGGTAGAAATGAGCGCGGTGCGCTTGACTTGTATGCGCACCTCGCCGAAAGACCGCCTGGATGCGAACTAATCCTGATGACGCAGATCGGCATCGACAGTGGTATGGCCGAACTGGTGAAGCTGTTCGGTGAAAGGAATAAGCCCCGTTTCGTCGGATTCATCGACAAGCGAGAGGACTTCACGCAACAAATAAGGCGTGAAATCGGCAGCCGATATGAGGCGTTTACCCAGTCGTCAGTTGACTTCGTCAACCTGGAGCTCCCGATTCGGCTGCTCGAACACCGCCGCGGTCGGTACGAGAGGCAGAACACTTTTCCGCTACGTGCCAGCGGGGCCGAATTGAGCGTGGAGCTCGACAGGCTGCTGAGGAAGCTGTATGTCGAGCTGCCGGCGCCGTCGCGACGGCGGCTGTCCGGTGTTCGCGTGCAGCTCGACAAGGTAGATCGGAGGGGGCTCAGCGCCGCGATCGTCCTGAACGCGACGGTCCACGTCAACTCGGAAGGCGACGTTGAGATACCCGGTCACAAGACGGTACTCAAAGTCGGGCCGCTCCTGGAGATAGTTGAGGAATCGTCTCGGTACAACGAGTTCGTCAGGTTTGGCATGGAGCTGGATCAGCGAGTCGAGCTGCTGGGAGTAGCTACCGCGGACACTCTTGGCGCCCTTGTCTACAGCTTCGCTGGCGGGCTGCACCGTCAAGATCTGACCAGCCTGGATGAGATCCTGCGGCTTGAGTTCCTCGGGACGCAGGCCGATTTGTCGGCTCAAGTGATCCGAGATCTCTTCCAGGCGAAGCGATGGTGGAGCATCGAGGCGAAGCCCGAGCGCGTCAGCGACTATTTCAAGGACAACTACCGGTGCGACTTGAACCGGTCGGTCAGCACCGCCGCAGCTGAACTGCGCGAGCTGCCTAGCAGCTTGGGCCGGGCGGTAACCGCGGACTCTGGTGGCGACGGGCAGATCCTGCGCATCCCCGGTGCGCCGCCGCTGACAATACCCGGTGGCCGTGCGCTCGGCGCGGGCACGCAGTTGCGTCGCGTGCCGACATGCCTGGTGCACGGCGACTTGCACGGCGGCAATGTGTTGTTTGAATCAGAGCAGGGCCAGTCCCCCGGCGAGAGCGTGAAGCTAGACCGCGTGTGTCTCATTGACTATCGCAACGCCGGCTTTGGTCCGCGTTGCGTCGATGCAGTCGCACTGGAGAGCTCCATCCGTCTAGCGGATAGCGAAGCGGTATGCCGAGCCATAAACGATGCCGGAGAGGCTGCCCTGACATCGCGCCAGCGCGTGGCGGTCGCCCGCGACATGGCCGAGCGATTCGCAGCCGAGCTGCAGGTCTATCGCTGGTCATTCGACGGCACTGGCGAAGCTCCGACGCAAGTGTGGGCGACTATCGCGGTCGAAACGCTGGGCGGGCTGCGCAAATGTTTTCCTGATCTCACCCTCAAGGAATATCTCGCCACGGCGATCCCATACGCGATCAGGAACCTTGGTTATGACGTCCTGCCCGTAGCGAGGGTGCGCGTGAGCGCATGGCTGTCGGCCTTGTACGACCTTTCGCGCTCTGACACCGGCGGGCAAGGACGGAAAGCGGTGCCTGCTTAGACCATCCAATCGGTACAAGGACTGGAAGAAGCGTGAGCCGATGAACCCACCGGACGACGAGCAGGAACTCCTCAAGGACTGGTGGCAGCGCGTGCGGGAGTCGCAGTGGGCACACTACGAGTGCGGTAAGGCCCTCATTCGCGATCATTACTTGCTAGGCATACCACTCGTAGTTCTCGCGGGCTTCGCTGGCACTACTGTCTTCGCGACCATATCCCGGTCCGACATTTTTGCGGTGCGGCTCGCAGTCGGGCTGACAGCCGTGCTGGTCGCCGTCCTAGGTGCGCTGCAGACCTTCCTGCGCCTCGCCGACAGAGCGAGCGAGCACCGGCAGGCTGCGGCTAGCTATGCGCAAGCGAGACGGCTCATAGAGGAGCGGATCACTGGAGTCGGATACGATGGACCGGAACGAATCACGAAGATACGCGAATTGCTGGACAGTCTAACAATGACAAGCCCGGCCATTCCGACAAGGATAGCCGGACGCGTCGATCGGACACTGGAGCGACGTGACGAAGGTGAATGATAGCCTCATGTTTGCGACGCCGATATACCGAAGTGTGTCCGCGTACTGGGATCACACCATTTACCCGCCGCGCGGGGATCGAGTACCAAAGCACATACCCTTGTTGATTGACAATGTGTGGGAATATATCCGGCCCGACGATATGCCAAGCCGCCGCTCTTCTGCGTTCGGCAGCCCGACTCCCGAGCTGGCGCGTCTGTCTGGCCCCGAAGACGGGATAATTTGCCGGGTATTCGTTACTCTGCCTTGCCCGGCCGCACAGATTTTGGGCTGCTCCGACGCACGCTGCCATGCGGACGTGACTGCCCTGCCAGTAGCCATTGCTGATCTGGGCATCCCCGACGAGACTGTGAGACTGCTGTCGACCGCCTTGCTGAGTCGTGCCAAACTTCGTGGGCTGCTGCCCCCTGTGCAGGACTTGCGGGCGATGCTCGCCGATGCTTCTACCTTCTGGCAACAGTGCCGCCGGGTCCGGGTGACCGCTGAGCAAGCGGCGGACGATGTCGGCGAGCTGTTCTTCGTTGCTCGAGGTGGTTATGCCCTTGAGCCCTTGCTCCACGAAGAGCACAGCAGCAAGCGCTGATATGGACAGCCGACTGCCACGATCGGCGGGATTCGTCCCCTCGTCGACGCGCCGGGCTGGTCTGCGAACGCTCCTGGGTGATCAGCAGCGTTCATCCGCCGCTTCCAAAAACGGGTCGGCGTTGCGGCGAGGGTGGCCACCGGGCGCAGGCCGTTTAGTCAGAGACCGGCGGGTCTGAGTGCAGGGTGTTGCTGACCAGTTCGGCGGCGCTGGCGGCGCTGGTGGCATGGCCGGTGACCGCGGCGAGGAAGTCCTCGCGTGCTAGCGCTAGCGTGTGCAGTGGCTCGGTCGCGGTGATGGTGGCCGTCCGGGGCACGTCCCGCAGCAGCGCGATCTCGCCGAAGCCGTCGCCGGCGGATAGGACGCGGCGCGCGGTGCCGCGGACCGTCACATCCGCCGCTCCGGCCACGATGAGCTCATAGTCATCGCCCGGCTCGCCTTCACGCATCACCACCGCGCCCGCTGGGTACTCGCGCGGTGACAGCCGCGTGGCCAGCAGGTCGACAACCGCGAGCGGCAGCGGTTCGAACACCGGCACGCCGCGGATCAGCCCGGTGCGCGGGCCTGAGTCCGGCAGGGTGCGGTCGATCTGGATGAAGCGCCACGCGTACACGGCAGGCAGCACAATCATCGCCGCCCCGAGCCCGGCCAGCGTGCCCCGCGGCCCCGCCAGGGAGATTAGGGCTGCCGCGGCCGCCGCCCCGGCGCCGTTGCCGGCGAATACGATCAGTTCCTCGGCGCCGAGCACGCCCTCCAGAGCGCCGGCCTGGAACAGCCGCGGGCTGAGTGTCCCGCCACCGACGTCCTGGATCGCGTTGCCTACGCCGACGACGGCCAGCGCTACCAGGCAGCCGGCGAGGGTGGGCTTGGGCGCCAGCAGCGCCAGTGGCAGGCCCCACAGCAGCAAGCCGACGACGAAGGCGCGGCCCAGCCGGCTGGCGCGCACGACCTTAGCGGCGATCATCGCCCCGACCAGGCCGCCGGCGCCCATCGCCGCATACAGCCAGCCGACCGCCGATTCGCCGGCCCGGAATACCCGCAGTGCCAGCACTACCAGCAGCACCGACAGCACACCCCGGACAAACGTCTGCGCGAACAGCAGCACCGACATCCCCGCCGGAGGCGCTACCTTGGTCATCGCGGCCAGACCCCGGACTACGTTGCCCACAGGGTTGGCCTTGGCCTGACCTGAATCGGAATGCCGATACAGCCGTACCGGCCACACCAGCATCGTCGAGGCGGCAAGGAACACCGCCGCCACCCCGACAGCCAGCGCCGGCGACGCCGCGACGAGCAGGGCGGCAGCGGCCACCGGGCCTACCAGCCCGCCGGAGTTCTCCATAGAGCTGGCCAGCACATTGACCGCGCCCAGCCCGGCCGGCGAACTCACCACCCATGGCAAGATCGCGACCAGCAGCGGCCGGTATGTGCCGGCCAGCATCGAACTGCCCGCTGCCAGGGCAATGACCGCCGCAGCGGGCGCGTGGACCGCCGCGCCAGCCGCCGCCGCACCCAGCAGCACTGCCCGGACAGCTGTGGCCAGGCGCAGCAGCACTTCACGGCGAACCCGGTCCGCCAAGCCCATGACCACCGGGGCAACCACCGCAGCCGGTAGCGTGCGGGCGACCCCGTATATCCCGACCAGGGCCGCGCCGCCATGGTCGAACGCGTACACGGCCATGGCGATCGCGCCCGCCGTCTCCCCTACCACCGACCCGGCCCAGCCCAGCTCCAGCCGGCGCACCTCGGGGATTGCCAGTACATCTCGCACAGCACCCAACGTGCGCCCCCCAGCCAGTCCGCCAGCCCTCACCGCAGGCTTGTGCCGTATGCGTGGAAACGCTAGCAATTCCACTTCGCTCCAGGGAGGCTGCCGCGCCGCCAGATCCAGGCCTCGTTACCGTATTTGCTGACCACGAATCGAGATACCGACTGCTGCAAAGGATGCGCACAGGGGTCGCACGGGCATGGATGGGCCCGCGCTGAGCGTCATGTCTTGCGAGCCGAGGGCGGCCCGGCCGCGGTCGCCCCGTTCGTATCCGGATGGAGTTGCAAGAAGGCGGTGGCTGCGCCGCGGGCCCGACGGGAGATCTCCCGGGGGGCGGGCGTATCGGCGACGCGGAGCAGCAGGCTGATCATCACGTCACCCCAAAGCAGCCCGGCGAACTGCTCGGCCAGTTCTGGCGGACGGCCGCTGAGCAGCCCGCGGGACTGGGCCTGGATCATGATCGCCGTCAGGGCATCGCGGCTGGCCTGACGCCCGAAGGATTGCAGCGCGCGGGCGACCTCGGGCGTGCGCACCGCTTCGGCGATCGCTAGCCGGAAGACGGCAACAACTATGGGATCCGTTGTCTCGCGCAGGAGCTGCGTGCCGAAGGCGATCAGCACGCGCTCCAGGGTGTCGCGATCGTATGGCTCGGGCAGGTCGGCGGGAGGTTGCAGCCGCGTGGCGCGCTCGCGGATGCAGGCCACGAGCATTTCCTGCTTGTTGCCGACCACCGCATAAAGCTCCCGCTTCGAGACATGGGCGCGGCTGGCGATCTCGAGGGTGCTGGTCTCGGCGTAACCGGCTGCCACGAACGCAGAGAAGGCCGCGCTCAGGATGCGCTGGCGGACCGACGTTTCGGCGGCCGACTCGCTGCGTGGTTCCGGCGTGCTCGCGTTCGGCATGGCGGCTCCGTCCTTGACCTGGTACCTAGCGGTACCATAGGCTGCGAGTTACTGGTACCGGATAGTACCAAGCCAATGCGATCGGCGGAGGTGAAGCGGTGGCGGACGGAACTGTTCTCGTGACCGGCGCAGCCGGCGGCCTGCAGGGCAAGACCGGCCGGCGCGTCACCGAGTTGCTCAGGGAGCGAGACGTGCCGGTCCGCGCGATGGTCCGCACGCTCGATGACCGCGCTGAATACCTGCGCGGTCTTGGCGCGGACGTAGTTGTGGGCGACTTCCTCGACTTCCAGTCCGTCGAGAAGGCCGTGGATGGCATCTCAGCCGTCTACTTCGCTTACCCCGTCCAGCAAGGCCTGCTCGATGCGACCGTGAACATGGCTGTGGCGGCCCGCAATTCCGGCGTCATGCGGCTCATAGACATGGTGATGCTGGTCTCGAGCCCGGACGCGCCGACGGCGCGGCTGCGGGAGAACTATCTGTCCGAGCAGGTCTTCGAGTGGGCCGGCATCGGGGCAGCGCACGTGCGTGCCACGGTGTTCTACGAGAACATCCGCAGCATGGCGAACGCGACGATCGCCGCGGGCGTGTTCATGGCGCCTTTCGGGGACGACAGCACCCCGCTCCCCCTGGTTGCCGCGGATGACGTAGCGCGGGTAGCCGCCGCGGTGCTCACCGCAGCGGACGTGCCGGCGGGCAACTCCTACTCCGTGATAGGCCAGGTCCTGACAGTGCAGGAGATCGTCGCTGCCATCGCTCGGGGGCTCGGCCGGGAGGTCGCCTACCAGGACGTCTCCGACGAGGCGTGGGCGGAGGCGGCCAGCAGCCGCATCAACGCGCACGCTGTCGCGCACCTATCCAAGCTATGGGCCACCTTCCGCACCCATCCGGTCCAGTATGAGGTCACCGACACCATCGAGAAGCTTGGCGGCCGCAAGCCGATGACGTTCGCCGAGTTCGTGGCCGCCGAGAAACTCACCTTCCGCGGACAAGGAGCGAACTGACGCGACGCGACCGAAGAGCAGCGCGCAGCGGCCAACCCAAAAGTTCGTCCAGCTACGAAGCCCGGACGGGGCTGCTGCTGATCGCA
>JASHTT010000431.1 GCA_030040415.1 Streptosporangiaceae bacterium
CCCCTGCAGCTGGCGCAACCGCGGTCGGCGCACCCGTGGTTGGCGCACCCGTGGTTGGCACGCCCGTGGTCGGTGCAACCGCGGTCGGTGCAACCGCGGTCGGCACGTCGGCCGCGCTCAACGGCGACGGCAACGGCGCGACCGCGCCGTCCGCCAAGCCCCAGGTGCCCGCGGATGATCTCGACCAGCCGCGCTCCGTGGTGGGCTACGTGCCGCCTGCGGTGGCGGGCGCGGCGGCGCGCCCGAAGGCACCGCCGGCGCCTTTAGCGTGACCAGCCGCCGGCCGGCTCTTTACCCAGAGTACGTGGCCCCGATATCCCAGCTGACCTGCGGAGACGGCGGCGTGAACCGGGTGATTCGTCACCTTAGGTAACCCAGCCGATATGTGTCAGGGCGAGCTTGTGATATCTTTCACGAGCACCCTGTCGCGGTCTGCTGAGCGGTCCGTGATACGTTGCGCTCACCTGACCGCAATGAGGTCGGGCGGGCATAGCCACAGACGGGGCTACAGCACCGCTACCTGCGCATCAGCTGGGCAACCAGCTTTCCCAATACCATCCGGAGCGTTGCAGAATGCTGGCGAACTACGCCAAGATCGCCCGGCGGTCGGGCGCCGTTGCGCTCGCCGTGGCGGTAATCATGGCGGCCATCAGCACCGCGGTCGGCGGCTCGAAGGGGCTGCTCGGCGCGGGCATCGCCGCGGCAGTGGTCGCCGCGTTCTTCGGCCTGAGCGTGCTCGTGGTCGGCCGCGCCGCGCGAGTCAGTCCGCAGGCCATGATGGGTGCCGCGGTAGCGACCTACCTGGTCAAGATCATTATCTTGCTCGCCCTGGTCGGCGAGTTCCAGAACACCACGGACTTCAACGGCAAGCTGTTCGGAATCACCGCCGTCGTCCTCGTCCTCGCCTACAGCGCCGCGCAGGTGCTCTGGTCGGTGAAGCTCAAGGCGCTCTACGTCGAGCCGGACGGAGAACGTTGACGCGTGACCAGGACCTCGATGCTGGACGGCGTACCGCGGCCCAGGGCTCGCGACGCTCACGGCTTGCCGGGTCACTGGAGTGCTGATGACGCGCGGCAGGCGGCCGACGCCGGAGCCGGGACCACCTTCGCAGCGCAGCACCACACCGGGGGAAGACTCCCGGGGCGCTCCGCGGGCGAGGGAGGCCGACGGCTGGGCGATCATGAGCTACATGATCGCCGGCATGGTCCTGTACGGCGGGATCGGCTGGCTCGTCGGCCGCTGGACCGGCATATCCGTGTTCTTTCCGGTCGGCATGATCCTGGGCATCGCGTTCTCCATCGTCTTGATCATCTACCGGGTCACCCGGTCTTGACCAGCGGCACGCAGGCGCACGGACATCGCGCCCCGGAATGGCCCAGAAGGAGCCACGGTGAGTGACGCCCAGCAGCTTGTTGTCGCTAGAACGTGCACCGAGACAAACTCGCACCTGTTCAGCGGCTGCGGTTACCCGGCGCCGTCCTATGAGAACTTCATCTACACGCCGGTATTCCACATCGGCTTCCTCGAGGTCACCAAGCCGATGCTGCTGGTGGTGCTCGCTGTTGTGCTCATCCTTGTCTTCTTCGGCTTCGCGTTCTGGAAGCCGACGATGAAGCCGCGCCGGTGGTGGGGCGCACAGAACATCGGCGAGCTGGCGATTCTCGCTGTCCGGAACCAGGTCCTGCGGCCGCAGCTCGGCAGCAAGGGCGACAGGTATCTGCCCTTCCTCGTGTCGATGTTCTTCTTCATCTGGCTGCTGAACATATTCGAGCTGATTCCGGTCCTGCAGTTCCCGGCCACGTCATTGTTCGCATTGCCCGTGTCGCTGACGCTCATCGTCTGGCCGACTTACCTGTTCATTGGCATGAAGCACCAGGGACCGATCGGCTACTTCAAGAACATGGCAGTGCCGGCCGGTGCACCGTGGTGGATCCTGCCGCTGCTCAGCCCCATCGAGTTGCTGTCCAACATCTTCGTCCGGCCGTTCACGCTGTCGATCCGGCTCATGGCCAATATGCTGTCCGGTCACCTGCTGCTGCTGGTGTTCGGCCTGGCCAGCTGGTACCTGGCGAGCCTGTCCATCGGCCTGCTGTTCGCGGCGACGTCGTTTGTTGTCTTCCTGCTCGTCTTTTCGCTTGAGGTGCTGATCACGCTGCTGCAGGCGTTCATCTTCACCACGCTGACAGCTTTCTACATATCCGACGCGCTCGAGTCAGCGCACTGACATAACCCGTCTACATGCCCGCCGGCACTGTGGCCGGCCTGACAAGAAGGAACACCAACATGCAGCTCGCGATGCACATGCATCACCTGCTCTACGTAGCGTCGGCTGCTTGCGGCACGGCAGCTAACCCGTGCACCAGCACCGTCCACATCCTGCACCTCGGGGCGCTCGTCTACGGCCTCGCGGCAATCGGCCCCGGCATCGGCATCGGCTTGGTGTTCGGCAACGCCATCCAGGCAATGGCGCGCCAGCCAGAGGCGGCCGGACAAATCACGACCTACATGTGGATCGGCTTCGCGCTCACCGAGGCGCTGGCGCTGATCGGCATCGCGGTCCCGTTCTTCATTTCCTGAGCGTCCCTCGGAAAGGATGCGGGTCATGCACTACCTGGCAGGTGCAATTCAGCAGCCAGCCAACCCCCTGGTACCGGGCCCGGTCGAGCTGATCCTCGGCCTGCTCGGCTTCTTCATCGTGTTCGGCACGCTCGCCAAGGTGCTGCTGCCCAGGGCCACCAAGCTCCTGCAGGAGCGCACCGACGCCATCGATGGCGGACTGGAGCGGGCGAAGGAGACGCAGGACGAGGCCAACCGCACGCTCGAGCAGTACCGGGCCCAACTGCAAGACGCACGGCACGAGGCTGCCCGGATGCGCGAGCAGGCCAAGGAAGAGGGCGCGCAGATCATCGCGCAGATGCGCGAGGAGGCCCAGGTCGAGGCCAGGCGCATCACTGAGGCGGCACGGGCGCAGATCGAGGCAGACCGCCAGCAGGCGTTCGCCACGCTGCGGGCCGAGGTCGGCGCGCTGTCGGTGCAGCTGGCCAGCAAGATCGTCGGTGAGTCGCTCGACGACGAAGCCAGGCAGAGCAGGGTGGTCGACAGGTTCCTGGCAGATCTCGAGGCCAATCAGGACGCCGCGTCGGGAGCACGGGCGTCCTCATGAGAGGGATCAGCAGGGCATCCGTCGCGCAGGTCGAGGATCAGCTCGAGCCGCTCACTGCCGGGGCAGCGCAGGCGAGCGCGCTCGGTGCCGAGCTGTTCGCCGTTGCGGGGTTGCTCGCCAGCCAGCCGGCCCTGCGCCGGGCGCTGACCGACCCCTCCCGCTCGGCCGACGCGCGGGCGGGACTCGCGTCCGCAGTCCTTTCCGGCAGGGTCAGCGAGGACTGCCTGAGCCTGCTCCGGTCGGCGGCCGCCGCACGGTGGTCGGCCCCCGGGGACCTGACCGACGCCGTCGAGCGGCTGGCCGTGCTGGCGCTGGTTGCCGCGGCGGAGCTCGAGGGCAGGCTCGATGAACTCGAGGACGAGTTGTTCAGGTTCGGCCGGGTCGTCGCCAGCGCGCCCGAGCTGCGGATCGCGCTGACCAACCCGCTCGTTCCCGCCGACGCCAAGCGAGGGCTGCTGGCGGACCTGCTGGCCGGGAAGGTGACTCCCGAGGCGCTGCTGCTGGCGACGCAGGCGACCGTCAACCCGCTTGGCCGTAGCCTGGATGTAAGCCTGGAGGAGTACGCGAGGATCGCGGCGCAGCGGCGGGAGCGGCTCGTCGCAGAGGTGCACGTGGCGGTGCCGCTGTCCGCACGCCAGCGCGGGCGGCTGGCGGCGGCCTTGGCCGACGCGTACGGTCACCAGGTCCACCTGAACGTCCTGCTCGACCCCAAGGTCGCCGGGGGCATGACGATCAAGATCGGGGACGAGGTCATCGACGGCAGCGTGGCAACCCGGTTGGCCGAGGCGCGCCGCAGGATGGTGGCGTAGGTGACCCAGCAGCCGGTCCGACCAGACAACCCCGAACCAGACAAGAAGGACACCAAGAACATGGCGGAGTTGACAATCCGGCCGGAAGACATCCGGGACGCGCTCGCGCGTTTCGTCGAAGCGTACGAGCCGGGAGCAGCCTCCACCGAGGAGGTCGGCACAGTCGTTGAGTGCGGCGACGGCATCGCCCGGGTGGCTGGCCTGCCGTCGGTCATGGCCAACGAGCTCGTCGAGTTCGAGGACGGCACCAGGGGCATCGCGCTGAACCTCGACGTCCGTGAGGTCGGCATCGTCGTGCTCGGCGAGTTCAGCCAGATCGAAGAGGGCCAGCCGGTCCGGCGCACCGGCGAGGTGCTGTCGGTACCTGTCGGCGATGGCTATCTCGGCCGCGTAGTCGGCCCGCTGGGCACGCCGCTGGACGGCAAGGGACCGATCGAGGGACACACCGAGCTACGTCAGCTCGAGCTCCAGGCTCCATCGGTCGTGCAGCGGCAGAAGGTCCACGAGCCGATGCAGACCGGCATCAAGGCAATCGACGCGATGACCCCGGTCGGCCGCGGGCAGCGCGAGCTGATCATCGGCGACCGGCAGACCGGCAAGACGACGATCGCGATCGACACGATCATCAACCAGAAGGACAACTGGGACTCCGGTGACCCGGCCCGCCAGGTCCGCTGCGTTTACGTGGCGGTTGGCCAGAAGGGCACCACGGTCGCCTCGGTCCGCCAGACGCTGGAGGACGCGGGCGCGCTGGAGTACACGACGATCGTGTTCGCGGACGCGTCCGACCCGGCGGGGTACAAGTACATCGCGCCGTACACCGGATCGGCCATCGGCCAGAACTGGATGTACCAGGGCAAGCACGTACTGATCGTGTTTGACGACCTGACCAAGCAGGCGGAGGCTTACCGGGCCATCTCGCTGCTGCTGCGCCGCCCGCCAGGTCGCGAGGCCTACCCCGGAGACGTGTTCTACCTGCATTCCCGGCTGCTCGAGCGGTGCGCCAAGCTGTCCGAGGCGATGGGCGGCGGCTCCATGACCGGCCTGCCGATCGTGGAGACCAAGGCCAACGACATCTCGGCCTATATCCCGACGAACGTCATCTCGATTACCGACGGGCAGATCTTCCTGGAGACCGACCTGTTCAACTCCGGCGTCCGCCCGGCCATCAACGTCGGCCAGTCGGTCTCCCGAGTCGGCGGTGACGCGCAGATCAAGGCCATGAAGAAAGTGGCGGGCGGCCTCAAGCTCGCCCTCTCCCAGTACCGCGACCTGGAGGCGTTCGCGTCGTTCGCTTCCGACCTGGACCCCGCCTCCCGGGCACAGCTCGACCGTGGCTCGCGGCTCGTCGAACTGCTCAAGCAGCCGCAGTACAGCCCCTACCCGGTCGAGCGCCAGGTGGTGTCGGTCTGGGCGGGCACGAACGGCTACCTGGACGACGTGCCACTCGAGGACGTCAAGCGGTTCGAGTCCGAGTTCCTTGATGAGCTCGGCCGGTCCCGGCCGGGCATCTACGACGCCATCAGGGAAACGGGCGACCTATCCGAAGACACAGTCGTGGCGCTCAAGGACGCCATCGAGCAGTTCCGGGCCGGCTTCGAGACCGGCAGCGGCGAGCTGCTGGTGGCCGAGGAGCCGGTGGAGCCGATGGACGAGTCGGGCGTCGGGCAGGACGGCATCAAGAAGCGCATCGCGCCACCGGCAGATATCAAGTAGGGCGGTAGCACTCAGCATGGGAGCCCAGCTTCGCGCGGTACGGCGGCGGATCAGGAGCGTTCAATCCACCGCTAAGATCACCCGTGCGCAGGAGCTGATCGCGTCCTCGCGGATCATCAAGGCGCAGCAGCGGCTGCACGCCGCTGCGCCCTACGCGCGGGAGATCACGCAGGCCGTGGAGGCCGTGGTAAGCCGGTCGGCAAACGTCGACCATCCGCTGACCCGGCCTGCCGCGAACCCGTCCAGGGTCGGCGTGCTGATTCTCACCAGTGACCGCGGCTTCTGCGGCGGCTTCAACGCGAACGTGTTGCGCGAGGCGCAGAGCCTGCGCGCACTGCTCGCGGGGAACGGCCTCCAGGTGACCACCTATGTCTCCGGACGCAAGGGCATCGTCTGGCACCGCTTCCGCAATCTGGACATGGCCGCGGAGTGGAGCGGCTTCTCTGACGTGCCGGCGCACGCCAACGCGGCCGAGATCACCTCGGTGCTGCTTGACGCGTACGGACGCGACGCTGCGGACGGCGGGGTCGACGAGTTGTACCTGGTCTACACCGAGTTCGTCTCGATGCTGACGCAGCGTCCCGTCGCGCTGCGGCTGCTGCCGCTGGAGATCGAGGAGACGACCGAGGCGCCGCCGACCGGGCCGCTGCCGATCTACGAGTTCGAGCCGTCGCCCGAAGATGTTCTCAACGCCCTGCTGCCGTGGTATGTGGAAAGCAGGATCTTGCACGCGCTGCTGGACTCGGCCGCGGCCGAGATCGCGGCTCGGCGGAGGGCCATGAAGTCAGCGACGGACAACGCGAACGAGCTGATCGAGCAGCTCACAAGGGATGCCAACAAGGCACGCCAGGCCGAGATCACGCAGGAAATCAGCGAAATCGTCGGTGGCGCGAACGCGCTGGCCGAAGCGAGCAGGGAGTAAGTGAGCACGACATGACAGCTACCGCAGACACCTCAGCGGCCGGCCCGTCGGCCGGCCCGGGCGCCACCGGCCGCGTCGCGCGCGTGATCGGGCCGGTCGTGGACGTGGAGTTCGCGACCGAGGAGATGCCCGAGATCTACAACGCCCTGCATGTCGATGTGAACCTAGGCGGCCAGGCCAGGACCCTGACGCTGGAGATCGCGCAGCACCTCGGCGACGACACCGTGCGGGCGATCTCGATGCAGCCGACCGATGGCCTGGTGCGCGGTGCCGCGGTCATCGACACCGGCGGGCCGATCTCGGTGCCGGTCGGTGAAGTGACGAAGGGCCACGTGTTCAACGTCCTCGGCGAGTCACTGGACGTGCCGACCGCGTCCCTGGATATCAGGGAGCGCTGGTCGATCCACCGTGAACCGCCGCCGTTTGACCAGCTAGAGCCGCGCACTGAGATCCTGGAGACCGGGATCAAGGTCATCGACCTGCTGACGCCGTACGTCAAGGGCGGCAAGATCGGCCTGTTCGGCGGCGCGGGTGTGGGCAAGACCGTGCTGATCCAGGAGATGATCACCCGGGTCGCGCGGAACTTCGGCGGTGTGTCCTGCTTCGCCGGCGTGGGCGAGCGCACCCGCGAGGGCAACGACCTGTTCCTCGAGATGACCGAATCTGGTGTCATCAAGGACACCGCGCTGGTGTTCGGCCAGATGGACGAGCCGCCGGGCACCCGGCTGCGGGTAGCCCTGTCCGCGCTGACGATGGCCGAGTACTTCCGTGATGTCGAGGGACAGGACGTGCTGCTGTTCATCGACAACATTTTCCGGTTCACCCAGGCCGGCTCCGAGGTATCGACCCTGCTCGGCCGGATGCCATCGGCCGTGGGATATCAGCCCACGCTGGCCGACGAGATGGGCCAGCTGCAGGAGCGGATCACCTCCACCCGTGGCCACTCGATCACCTCGATGCAGGCGATCTACGTGCCCGCTGACGACTACACCGACCCGGCGCCGTCGGCGGTGTTCGCCCACCTGGACGCCACGACGGCGCTGTCCCGCGAGATCACCCAGAAGGGCATCTTCCCGGCGGTGGACCCGCTCGCCTCCACGTCCCGGATCCTGGCGCCCGCCTACGTCGGTCAGGAGCACTACGACGTGGCACGGGAGACGCAGCGCATCCTGCAGCGGTACACCGAGCTGCAGGACATCATCGCGATCCTGGGTATCGATGAGCTGTCCGAAGAGGACAAGGTGACGGTGCAGCGGGCACGCCGGATCGAGCGATTCCTGTCGCACCCGATGTTCGTGGCTAAGCAGTTCACCGGCCAGGACGGCGTGTTCGTCCCGATCAAGGACACCGTCGCCTCGTTCAAGGCGATCTGCGAGGGCAAGTACGACCACGTTCCCGAGCAGGCGTTCTTCATGGTCGGCGGGATCGAGGACGTGGAGCGCAAGGCGAAGGAATTGGAGAAGTCGTGACCCTCCGGGTCGAGCTTGTCATCCCGGACGGCGAGGTCTGGGCCGGCACTGCGGAGTTGGTGGTCGCGAAGACGACCGAGGGCGACATCGGTGTGCTGACCAACCACGCCCCGGTGATCGGCATCCTGGCTGAGGGCAGTCTGGTGCAGATCAGGCCGGACCAGCCCGGTGAGCCCGACGTCTACGCGGCAGTCAGTGGCGGGTTCTTCTCCATCGCTGACAACCGGGTCTCGGTGCTGGCCAGGCAGGCCCGGCTCGGCCGGGATGTGGACGCGGGGGCCACGCAGCAGGCGCTTGACGAGGCGTTGCAGCGGGCCGACCAGGGCCATGGGGCCGAGGAGCAGGCCGACGTGAAGTACTACCGGGCGCTGCTGCGCGCGGCTGGCGGATCCTCCTGACGGTTCGCTCCGCCTAACAAGCGGGCCAGCTAACGCTCGCCACCCGGCTTCCAGAGCACGTCGCCGTCTGGGAGGTTGGCCCGGCGCGCCAGGATGAACAGCAGGTCAGAGAGCCTGTTCAGGTACTTCGCTGTGAGCGGGTTGACCGTCTCGCCGTGCGCCTCGATCGCTGCCCACGTCTCGCGCTCGGCGCGCCGGACCGCGGTCCGCGCCACGTGCAGCAGCGCCGAGCCGGGCGTGCCGCCGGGGAGCACGAAGCTGCGCATGACCGGCAGGGACTCGTTGAACGAGTCGCATGCCTCCTCGAGCGCGGAGATGTAGCTCTCGTCCACCCGCAGCGGCTGGTAGGCAGGATCCGGCGTGACCGGGTTGCACAAGTCTGCCCCGACGTCGAACAGCTCGTTCTGGATCCTGCCGAGCAGCCCCACCATGTCCTGCGGAAGCTGGCCCATCGTGACCGCCACTCCGATGGCGCAGTTCGCCTCGTCGGTGGCCGCGTAGGCGCCGAGCCGTGGATCCGTCTTGCGCGCCCGGCTCATGTCGCCGAGTGACGTGCTGCCGTCGTCGCCGGTGCGCGTGTAGATGCGGGACAGC
>JASHTT010000432.1 GCA_030040415.1 Streptosporangiaceae bacterium
GCCGGTGGTGTTTGCACGCACGCCTGCTGCGACGCGGTTGGGTACTGGGTGCCGTGCCGGTAGCCGCCGTACCCGATGCGGCAGATGAATCCCGGCCCGTCGTGCTCGGTCCCGGTGGTAGCCCAACCGCCCTGGTTGAGCAGGGCGTAACCGGTCGTCGGGGTGGTGCCGCAGGCTCGCAGTACGGGCCCACCCCAATGGCCGAAGTCCACCGCGACGATCACGCCGGTCGAGGCCGTGCAGTCGCTCAGCGGCCGGGCTGCCGCGGCGGCCGGCCCCGCACCGGCTGCGGTCATCGTCGCCATGAGGACGCAAACCCCGGCTGCGGCGCTTCCCCACAGCGCCGACGCAGGCCGGCTTGCCCTCCTGTTCATGGGCGCGCCTCGCGAGCGGGCGGGGATCGCCGCGGCTGAGCGCGCAACCGCCGCGAGCGACGCCAGATCAGCAACCACGCTAGGGTCACGGCGATGATCCCGGCCGCGACGGCTGGCAGGATGCCGAATCCCGGCATGGCCGGGAAGGCGTCGCTGGCCAGATCGGCGCGGTTGCCGGTGCCCGCTCCCGGACGGCTGTCGTGGTGCCCGTATGACGTGCTGCCAGGATGCCGGGAACTGCCCGAAGACGTGCCAGCCGCCCCGGCTGATGCGTGCGGCTTGGCGCCGTGCTGGCTGGCTCTGGCCCTGCCCCGGCTGTCGTTGTGCCGCTGCCCGGACCGGTCAGCGCGGTGGCGCGCCCGCGCGGTCGTGCTCAGATTCCGGCGCAGCGTGCCGAATGGGGTCCCGACGGCACCGCCGAGCGCCTGCGTTGACGCGCGCAGGTTGGAGCCGTGCTGGCCAGCATCGGCGTCGAATCCTCCGTTGCCGTTTTGCTCGCTGGCCAGGAATGCCAGCGCAGAGCCGATGCGCGCCTTGTAGACGGGCGCCCGCAGGGTTAGTGCCTGGATCGCTAGCCCCGTCGAGTTCATCGACTCGGCGCCGTCGCTCGGAAAGCCGCCGTTGCGCTCCTGCTTGCTGGCGATCCACTTCAGGCCCGACAGCACGTCGTCCCCGGCGCGAGCACCCGGAGCAAGGGCGAGTGCCATGACCGCCATCGCGGTGCTGTCGACGTCCGGTCCGCCGCTGGCCGGGATGAGGCTCGGAAACGAGCCGTCCCTGCTCTGCAGGCTTTCCAGATAGGAGATGGGCGCTGCTGCGTCGATCACCTGACCAGCGCGGAGCTGAGCCAGGACGCCCAGCGCCTGGTCGAAGACGGAGGTGTCGTTGAGGTAGCTTCCGGTGCCCGGACAGCTGGTGTTGCCGCCCGCAGACGGTCGCGTGCAGACCGATGCATCTAGGGCGGCAATCAGGTTGTGCCCGCCGAAGTCTCGTGGATTGTCCCCGACGACCTCGGCGAGGAGCGCTTCCTTGCCGATCGCACCGCCAATGGCGTAGGACGTGCCGATGCCCGTCCAGGTGTTGACGGTACTCCCCGACGGGTCCTTGCCGTCGTCGGCGATGAAGGCCACGACCTTTCGCAATGCCGGGTCCTCGTCTCCGGTCGCGGCCAGGGCGAGCGCGCCGTCGATGGTGAGGCCGAAGTCCGCGTAACCAGGAATGGACTCGTAGTAGTGGCCGTCGATCAGGTTCGCGGGAGCGACCAGGTACGCGCTGCCCGTTACCAGATTCGGAACCTTGGCCGTTGTCGTTGTCGCCGCAGCCGCGTGCGGCACCAGGCCGGAGAGCGCCCACGCGCCCATCACGAGTGCCGCGGATACTACGGGTATCGCCGCGCGGCGCCGCACTGCGCGGGAGCCGGGGTCCAATGATCCTCCCTGGGGTCCGGGTCAGGCCGCGAAACCCCAGGCGGACCGGCCAAGCCGGGCCTGATGTTCCGCGCCGCAGACCACGACGACGCTAGAACGCTGCTGCTGTGCAGCCAGGTGCTCCGACTTGCCCGCACGTGCTGCGGGCCCACGGCTGCGGGTCAGTGCCGGCTTTCGACCGGCTTCCCCTGGCTGCGCACGGAGCCTACCGGACCGCGCGGTCATCGCCGTAGCCAATCCCTCAACTGCGTGATTGCCGCGTTCGGCTGGCAGGCCGCGCTTGTTGACACGTTTACCCCCGTGCGGGAAAGTTACCTCTGCCAGCACAACTGAACAGGCGAGAGATGGCGGGGGAAGTCCGGTGAGATCCCGGCGCTGACCCGCAACGGTAATGGCCGCGGCCTTCGGTCGCTGGCGAGCCCGATTACCCGCCACCCTCACGTTGATCACTCCCCACCCGTCGTGGTTCGCGGGCCGGAGTCTGGCCGTCGCGCGGCGGGCCGGGTCCGGACAGCCGGGACCGGAGAGGCCGAGCCAAATGAATCGTTCCCGACTACGTGTCGCCGTGGTCGTTACCACTCTTGCAATCGGAATCGCGTGTGCGGCCGCGCCCGCATTCGCCGCCACGGCCACCGCGGCCACCGCGGCCAAGGGACAGGCTGCATCCGGCTGGCTCGCCAGGCAGATGCTATTCGGGAGCCACTTCGTCACCGTGTACAGCGGCGTCAAGTACCCGGACCAGGGTGAGACGATCGACGCGATCTTTGCTTTTGCCGCGACCAAGAGCGCGAATAACTACGGAGCCAACGCCATCAGCTGGCTCGAGCGCCCGGGCGTGCTGTACGACTACATCGGCGTCGGTACCGAGTCCTACGCGGGCGCGACGGCCAAGCTCGCGCTCGCCGCCGAAGTCCGGGGTGTCAATCCGGCCAAGTTCGGCAAGGTCAACCTCATCAGCCGGCTGGCCAAGCTGCTCGCGAAGTCTGGCCGGTACTCCGACCACTCCAAGTACGGCGACTACAGCAACGCCTTCAGCCAGTCGCTGGCCATCATCGCCATGCACCGCTACGGCAGCCTCCCGGCCAAGGCGGTGAACTTCCTGATCTCGAGCGAGTGCAAGAACGGCGGCTTCCCGTTGTACTTCGCCCAGGCGAAGTGCGTCAGCGACACCGACGCCACCGCCATGGACGTTCAGGCGCTGCTGGCTGCCGGCCGGCGCGCTGCCGCGATCCGCGGGCTCAGGTGGCTCGGGCGTGCCCAGCTCCGCAACGGAGGGCTCGACGCTGCAGGCGCGACGGTGCCGAACGCCAACACGACAGGCCTGGCAGGCGAGGCGTTCGCGGCTGCCGGGTGGTACAAGAGCCAGGCCCGAGCCGCCAAGTTCCTGCTCAGCCTGCAGCTCGGCTGCTCGGCGAAGTACTCAGAACGCGGTGCGATCGCTTATGACTCGACCGGATTCGTGCAGAGCACCGCGATCGACGCTACGGCCCAGGGCATCCTGGGGCTGGCCGACGTCAGCCTCGCCAAGATCAGCGCCAGCGGCTCCACCCGCGGCGCTCCCCGCCTGGCGTGTTCGGCATGAGCGCCTTAAGGCAACCGGCCATGGGCACAGCCAACCTTCGGCGGACGCATTCCGCGATCCGTCTGGTGCCGATGCTGGCGGTCGCTGTCATGCTCGCGGCCCTGCTGGTGTTCGTCACCAAGACACCGTCGGCGGAGGCTGCCGCCTGCGGCAAGAGCGATAAGAAAGGCGTGACCGTCGTCGTCGACTTCACCCACTTCCACCACGGGGTCAAGATCGGCTGCGACGTCAAACGGCCGGCCACCGGCCTTGTAGCGCTGACGAAAGCCGGGTTCAAGTACACCTTCGTGCCCGGCCAGCCCGGTTTCATCTGCACGATCGACAACGAGCCCAACCCGTGCAATGGCGCGCCGGCCAGCGCTTACTGGTCGTACTGGCACGCCAAGCCGCACGGCAAGTGGATATACAGCACACTCGGCGCCGGCAGTTACCACCCGAAGTCCGGCTGGGTCGAGGGCTGGGCCTTCGGCAAGGGGAAGCCACCCAGCATTTCCCCGCCCTAGGCGCGTCGCCCCGGGCGCGTCGCCCTAGACGCGCCTGCCCTAGGCTCGCCGCGCCATCATTCAGGCGACGCGCCGGATGCGGCCAGCCGGTGTGGCGGCGGCTTGGCCGGGGTGCAGGATGGCGGCGAGGGCCTCGACTCCGTCGACTAGGCGCGGGCCTGGGCGTACCACGAGACCGTTGGCGTCGATCGCCCAGACGGGCATGCCGGGCAGCCGAGCCGCGACCTGCTCGGCCTGCCTGGCGGCCTCGTCGAGGCCGAACCCGCACGGGGCCACGACGATCACGTCCGGCGTTGCGGCCGCGATCTGTGCCCAGCTTGTCTGTACTGACCGGCCGCCAGCTTCGGCGGCAACCGGCTGGCCGCCCGCCGCAGTTACCAGGTCAGGAACCCAGTGCCCCGCGGTGAAGGGTGGCTCAATCCACTCGACCACGGCAACAGCGGGACGGCCGCAGCCGGCAACGCGGTCTGCTATGTTCGCGAGTCGCTGTCGCAGCGAGGCCACGAGAAGTCCTGCCTGCTGCTCGGCCCCAGCGTGCCGGCCGACGATCACGATCGTCTCCAGGACGTCGTTCAGGGTGTGCGGATCAAGGGCGACGACCTCGGCCGTGCAGCCAAGGTGGTCAAGCGCTTCCGCCACATGCCCGGCCGGAAGCGCGCAGACCCGGCACAGATCCTGGGCGAGGATGAGTTCAGGTGACAGCGCGGCAAGGGCCCCGGCATGCAGGGTGTACAGGTCCTTGCCCGCGGCCAACTGCGCACGGACATAGGCGTCAATCTCCGCCGGGCGCATCGTTGAGGTATCCCGCCCACCGACGACAACAGTCTTGTCCCGGCGAGCCGACGCAGGCTCGTCGCACTCGAATGTCACTCCGACGAGGTTGTCGCCCAGGCCGAGCGCGTAAACGATCTCGGTCGCCGACGGCAGCAGGGACACAATCCTCACGGAATTGCACACTACCGGTGCCTGAGGACAGGCCGCGTGTGCCGCTGCCTCAGGTACCTCTTGCCAATTCACCGGTACCGTTAACGTGTGCCAGGTTGCCCTGCTTCCGCTGCGGCGGCGCACGAAGAAGCCCATCCGTTTCGCCCGTGCCCGATACCTGCTCGAGCCGACGACCACGAGGCGCCGCGCGGGGAACCGTGGTGAGCTTGCAAACATCGATCTGCCGTCACCTGGCAGCGGCGAGATCCTGGGCATTCATTGGCTTCGTTCTTGCTGGCCTTGCCGTCGCGATAGTGATGCTGAAGCCCTCCTCAGCCCGCTCCAACATCCCGGCGCGGACCACATCCGCGGTTGCCAGCCATCGGCTCAGCAGTCGCATCGTGGCGTGCGAGCGTCGTCAAGCTATTTGTAACCCGGGTGAGTATCGAAAGTTGCCCTTAATCCATCCAGCGCCGCCGGACACGGTCCTGCTGGCCAGGCGACAGATCTTGTCGGCATTCTCTGTTCGCGGTGCCAGAATTACGGCCATTCGCACTACATACGGCGCGGTTCACAAGTCGGACCCGTCGCTCGCCGCGAGCAACGTCATCTACCCGGGAAGAGTAGTTTGGATCGTCACTCAATATCTTCCGAGGGGATTCACTGACCCGGCTATATCCGTGCCGCTCGAAGATGAGGGCTTGCTGAAGAAGAGATACTTCATCCGTACGTACATCGTCGATGCAGCCACCGGAGACGTTACCGATTACTGCCTCGGATGTGCGGTGGCAGCGGAAACGCCAGCAACGCCTAATCCGTAAGGAGGCCGCGCTCCGGCGGGTCGATTCGCCGTCAGCCCAGCGGCGACGCTGGCATCATCACGTTCATGGCTCGCATCCACGAGATTGTCATCGATTGCCGGCATCCAGCTTCGCTCGCCCGCTTCTGGGCAGCAGCCCTCGATGACTATGAGATCGCCCCTTACGACGACGCGGAACTCGAGCGCCTGCGTGGCATCGGCATCGACGGCCCTGAGGACGACCCCACGGTTCGCATCCAGGCCCCCGGCGGACGGCCCGGCGTCTTCCTGCAGCGGGTTCCTGAGCCCAGGACGGTCAAGAACCGGGTCCACCTCGACCTGCGCTGCGAGTCGTTCCAGGCCGAGAAAGCCCGGCTGGAGGGCCTCGGCGCGAACGTCGTCGCCGAGTACGACACCTTCGCGGTGCTGGCCGACCCCGAAGGCAACGAATTCTGCTTGTCTCGCCGGGCGGATCGGTAGCGACGTAATCGGGCCGCGCGCTCCTCAGCGTGCGTCACGGTGGACCGTGCGGCGTGCCGGGCCGGTGTTCGGTCAGATGTCTTGTTTCGGGGCTTTCGCGCATGCCATTGTGAGGGGGACTTGGACCACGGCCAGTTTGGGGGGAATTCGATGCGGCGGCAGGCTGCCCTGATGTTCACCACGATCGCGGCGTGCGGCGTGCTCGCGGCCGGTGCCAGTACGGCCACCTCCGCGCTGGCCGGCGCAGGGGGCCCAGCAGCGGCGAGCAGTACCTGGGGCAACGCCAGTGTGCTACCCGGCCCCGGCGGCACGGCTGCCGAGCCCGACACGGTGTCGTGCGCCTCAGCGGGCAACTGCGTCGCCGCCGGCGAATACGGCAGCACCAGCGGCGGCGAGGCGTTCGTCGTGGACCAGACAAAGGGCACCTGGGCCAAGGCCGAAGAGGTACCCGGCACAGCCAAGCTCAACAGCGGCGGGCTCGCCCTCGTCAATTCGGTGTCCTGCGCCTCAGCGGGCAACTGCAGCGCCGGCGGGGTCTACTCCGTCGGCAACTCCAACGACGAGCAGGCTTTCGTGGTGACCGAGACGAAGGGCACCTGGGGCAAGGCCGAAGAGGTACCCGGCAGTCGCCTCCTCAATGGTGGCGACGTGGCCGGCGTCGATTCGGTGTCGTGTGCTTCAGCGGGCAATTGCGCCGCCGGCGGGAGCTATATGAACGCCGCGGGCGACACCGAGGCCTTTGCCGTGAACGAGACGAACGGCACTTGGGGCAAGGCCGTGGCAGTACCCGGCGTGGCCAAGCTGAATGTCGGCGGGAACTCGAATGTCGAGTCGGTTTCGTGCACCTCGGCGGGCGACTGCGCTGCCGTCGGGAACTACGCCGACAGTCCCGGCAGCGGGGAGGATCAGTCCTTCGTCGTGGCGGAAGCCGACGGCACCTGGGGCACGGCGCAGACCGTCCCGGGCCTGGCCACGCTCAGTGGTGACGGGATCTCCTACCTGCAGTCGGTATCTTGCGGCGCCGCCGGCAACTGCGGCGCCATCGGCACCGAATGGAACGGCACCACCAACTACGACGAGGCATTCGTGGTGAACGAGACCAGTGGCACGTGGGGCCAGGCGCAGCTGGTGCCCGGCCTCACCGCTCTCGGCAAGAGCGTGGTCTCGTGGACCGGCCCGGAGGACTGCTACACCGGCACCTGTGTGTCTATCTCTTGCCCCTCGGCCGGCAACTGCGGAGCCACAGGGAGCTTTATCGGCAACCACGGTACCCAGGCCTTTGTCGTGGACGAGACGAAAGGTATCTGGGGCAAGGCCGAAGAAGTGCCCGGTCTCCAGGCGCTGAACCGTGGGCAGGACGCGGAGTTCTACGGGGTTTCGTGCCGCACGGCGGGCAACTGCAGCGCAGGCGGCGAATACGCATCCGTCTATAACTACTCTCAGCGCACACAGGCGTTCGTCGTGGACGAGACCGATGGCACCTGGGGCGACGCCGAAGAGGTGCCTGGCACGGCCAAGCTCAACACGGGACTGTCCGGCTTGGTGGAGGCGGTCGCGTGCGGCTCGGCGAGCAGTTGCGTCGCCGGAGGGGGCTACGACAACAGCGCCGACGGTGGCGGGGGCTTCATCGCCGCTAGGCCGGCCTCGGCGTCGGCGCCCCGATCTCAGCCCCAAACGGCAGGTTCACCGTGGCAGACGACGAGTGCCCTGGCGCGCTGCTGGCGACCCGGCCTCCCGGCAGCCCGCCCGGACTGCCTTCCGCTAGTGGTGGCCGACCGGATGCCCCCAGCCGCGCAGCGCTGAAGTAGCCGCGCCCTCTCTGGGTCTCCTAGGGCAGCAGCCGCATCACGCGGCGCCGATCCGCTCGGGCCAGCCAAGGCTGGCGGCGTTCCGCGTGCACGAGACGTGTTCTGGATTGCCACACCCACCGCGCCGGGCCGACGCCTCAGCATCGCCGACCCGGTAGTGACGGCGTGGGCGACCTGCGTCGACGACTCGCGTCGGCAATGGAAGCAGGCGGGGGTACATCTGGCACAACTCGATGGTGCCAAGCATGCTGCAGACGACGGCCGCCCCGGTTACCGCGCTGGCAGGCGGACCACGGGTTGAGCCGCGGGCTGACGCCGGGCTGGTCTCCGGCGTAACCCATTCGAC
>JASHTT010000433.1 GCA_030040415.1 Streptosporangiaceae bacterium
GTCCGACGCGGACAAGGTCAGCGCGTAGTGCCGTCGTTCTGCAGGTCAGACGCGCTGATACGGCAGCAGTACCGGGCCGACCCCCGGGATGGCTTGGGACAGCGCCGCGGCTAGCAGCGCCGCGGCAGCTTGCTGGGCGTTCTCGCCGGTGTGCGACATCCGCGACGCGATGAGGCCCGACACGATGGGCGTCGAGAACGAGGTGCCGCTCCACTTTGCCATGCCGTAGAAGTTGCGGACCTGTCCCTTGTACGGCGCCGCGTAGCACGTGTACGTCCCTGTCGCGTAGGCGTTGACGAGATCACGACCCGGCGCGTACACGTCGACCCAGCCGCCGAAGTTGCTGAACGATGCGCGGCCACGCCAGTCGCCGCCGAGTGCGCCCACCGAGATGACATCAGAGAAGGCGGCAGGCCACGTCGGCCGCCGCATGCCGCTGTTACCCGCAGCGACGACGCAGACCGAGCTCTTGTACTCGCGCAGATGACTCAGCCACTCGCGAAACGCCATCAGCGGCAGGTCGTGCCGCGATACGCAGGCGATGCTCAGGTGGAAGATGTCCACGCCCAGGCCGAGCGCGTCCTCCAGTCGCGGCACCAGATCCGCTTCTAGTGCGCTGCCCGCAGAGTCGAATGCACTGGTCACCATCACATCCGCGGCGGGAGCGAGGCAGCGCAGCACGCCCGTGACGAAAGTGCCGTGGCCCTTATACGGAGGTATCGGCTGCGCCCCGCCTGGCAGTTGGGGCGGGAGAGCGTCGATGTCGACTGCCTGCGCGCCTGTCAGCCACGAGTGATCGGTGGCCGCCCCTGCCAGCAGTCCGGTATCTGCTATGTAGACCAGCACGCCGTTACCGTGACCAGGTGACACCGACGGATACGGCTCGGTGCCCTCGTAGACCTCTTCAGGTTCGGTGGCAGGGCAGATGTTGGGGTCGCCGTAGCCCGCGACCGTGAGGACGTGGTTGGGCGTCGCGATCCCGCGGCCATGCCTGGCGTCGATGAGATCCAAAGTCTCCGCGACAGACCGCGCGGGAGCGGCGGCCAGCGTCAGCAGGACGACTCCCGGGGTGATGCGCTGCAAGCGCTCGGGCTCGTTCGCCTCGAGGTCCGCTGGACTTGAATCTTCGAGGGTGTTAAGTACGGCGCCGAGGTGCTCAACGCGGACCAGAATCTCGCCCTCGGCATGCAGGTGATCGATGCCGCCGCTGGCTGTCGGCACGACGGTTATCTCTTTTCCGCCGTTCGGGCCATCGTGAAACGCCCGGACGACATGCTCCACCTCATCGGCGATCCTGGACTGTAGACCGTTTCGCCAATCGCCTGCACTGGTCAATGCTTCCTCCGCAGTTCGGGATGACCTAGCCTCGCGGAACAGACGACCGAGTGCCCGTGGCTCCGAGCGACCACATCTAGTCGCCTCGCTGCCCTACGGAGCGGAACCGCGAGAGGCTGATACCTCGCTTCCGCGAAATAACTGGCGTCTGCGAAGGTCATACCAGTTCTACCGTTCCGAGCGGTATTCATGACCCATGCCGCGCCGCGGCGAAGTAAGCCGCGCGGCGCTACCCGAGTCTGCGGCAAGCCGATCTACGCTTGCCACGTGGCTGAACGTGCGCAGGCAAATAGGCCGCGACGCACGGATACCGACGATCTGCTCCAACTGGCGATGTCCCGCCCGGCCGATGCCATTGCGCGCGCCCGGCTGGTTCTCGCCAAGCGCCCCGAACCTCATGAGGCATCGGTCGCACACCAGGCGGCCGGCATCGTCCTGCGAGACACTGGTGCAATCGGTTCTGCTGTCCGCGAGCTGCGCACTGCCTTGCGCCTGGCGGAGCGCACGGGATCGGCGGAACGCGAAGCTGACGTACTCGGCACTCTCGCGGTCGCGCTCGTCCAGGCCGGCCGAACCAGACAGGGCCTGGATGCGTTCGATCGCGCGATCAGGCTCAGCAACGGCGTAGCGACCGGACGAGCGCTGCACCGCCGTGGCGCCACGCTGTGGATCATGGGCCGCTACACGGCGGCGCTCGAAGACCTGCACAGGGCCGTTCGCATCCTGCAGCCCGCCGGAGACATCCTCTGGACGGCCCGCGCGCTCAGCGTCCGGGGTCTTGCCTACCTGGATGCAGGGTCGCCCGGCCGAGCCGACGCCGACTTCGCAGCTGCCGGACTGTTGTACGGGCAGACTGCGCAGGACCTGGAGCAGATCCGGACCGTGCTCAACCGCGGAGCGGCCGCCTTCCAGTCCGGTGACCTGCCGACGGCGCTGTCGTTTTTCGACGAGGCCGAGCGCGGCTATAACTCGCTCAGCGTACCGGCTCCCGCGCTCAGCCAGGTCAGATGCGCCGTGCTTGTGGCAGCCGGTCTGTCAACCGACGCTCTTGCCGAGGCGGACGCCGCGCTGGGTCGCATCGAGCAGTCTCACGGGCAGTCCACCAAGCGCGCCGAGCTGCTGCTGATGGCTGCACAATGTGCCGCGGCGGCAGGTCAGCCGAAGACAGCCCTCGAGCGAGCACGCACTGCCTGCCGTCTGTTCCGCTCCCAGCAGAGCGAGTGGTGGCTGGCTCGTAGCGAGCTCATGGTCGTCCAGGCGCAGTACGCCGTCGGCCCGTCATCGCAGCGGCTCCTGCATGCTGCCGAAGGCGTAGCTGCCCGACTGGCGGAACTCGGATCGACCGAGGCAACCCAGGCATCGCTGCTGGCCGGTCGGGTTGCCCTGGACCTGCGGCGAAGCGACGATGCGCACCGCCAGCTTGCGGTGTCAGCGGCGAGCCGACGACGCGGGACAGCACTATCCCGTGCTACTGGCTGGCTGAGCGAGGCGCTGCTCGCGGACGCAGAAGGCGAGACACGGCGCGTTCTGGCCGCTTGCAGAAGCGGGTTGGAGATCCTCGACCAGCACAGGTGGACGCTCGGAGCGTCGGAGCTGCGGGCGCAAGCCACCGCGCATGGGGCGGAACTAGCCGCGCTCGCGCAGCGGCACGCGGCGCGGATGCACCGGCCGAGAACCTTTCTTGCCTGGAGCGAGCGGTGGCGCGCGACAGCGCTGGCTGTGCCGGCTGTGCGGCCCCCACCGGACGGCGGGTTCGACCAGGATCTGGCGGCACTGCGGCAGGTCACCG
>JASHTT010000434.1 GCA_030040415.1 Streptosporangiaceae bacterium
ACGGGTCACCCGCCGGACGGCCTGCACCCGGTGACGGACGAAGCTGACGACGCAGTCATCGGCGTGCGCCATCCGGCCATCGAGATCACCAAGGTTGCCAGGCCGCGGAACTACACCGCTGCCGGGCAGGCGATCACTTACACCTACACGGTGACGAACACCGGGAACGTGACCCTGTACCACGTCCACTTCACCGACAGCACGATCAAGGGCCCGTTCAGCTGCACGCCACACATGCCAGCCACGCTCGAGCCCGGGGACAGCATGACCTGCACCGCCACATACACCACCACGCAGGAGGACGTCGACAGGGGCCACTTCCAGAATTCGGCGACCGCCACCGGCACGCCGCCGTACGACCTGAAGCATCCATCGGACACAGCCGTCGAGGAGATCTTCCGCCTGGACAGGCCGGCTATCGCGATCGCCAAGACGTCCCTGCCGCACCAGTACAACGCGCCCGGGCAGCTGCTGCACTACACCTACACGGTGCGTAACACCGGCAACGTCACCCTGCACGACGTCACGGTCGTTGACAGCAGGCTCGGGAAGATCGACTGCCCGAAGACGACGCTCGCCCGGGGCGAGAAGATGATCTGCACGGCAACGCTCACCGTCAATCAGGACGACATCAATGAGGGCAGCGTCACGAACATCGCCACGGCCACCGGGCTTTCGCCGAGCGGCGTGCCGGTGCGAGACGAGGCTCACCTGACGGTTTTCGCCGACTTCACCGCGGCGATCGACATCACCAAGAGCGCGAGCCCGCAGCAGTACGACGCGCCGGGGCAGAAGATCACCTACACCTACACGGTGCGGAACCTCGGGAACGTGCCGCTGGCCGACGTCACCATCACCGACAACAAGATCCCGGGGCCGTTCGAGTGCGTGCCGGCCATGCACTCGACGCTGGCCCCCCGCACGTCGATGACCTGCACGGCGACGCTCACCACCACGCAGCAGGACGTGGACAACGCCAGCATCGCCAACACTGCCACCGTCACCGGGCACCCGGAAAATGGCATGGCGATAACCGACACCGCGCAGGAAACGATCTTCGCGGTGCTCGCTCCGGACATCGAGATGACGGAGAGCGCCAGCCCGCTGACGTACTCCGGCCCCGACCAGAAGATCAGCTACAGGTTCACGGTGACCAACGCCGGCAACGTCACGTTGCACGGCGTGACCGTTGCTGACAGTGAGTTGGGCACGATCGCCTGCCCGAAGACCACGCTGGCCCCTTCCGCGTCAATGACCTGTACCGCTACTCACGTCACGACCGCGAGCGACGTGACCGACCAGAGCATCGCTGATACCGCCACTGCTACCGGCCGCCCGCCGGACGGCGGGCAGGCTAAATCGCTCACGACCAAGGAAACTGTCAAGTTCGTCTGACGCTGGCGGCGCCAGTGGCCGCAGCAGTGGGTGGGGGTGGAGTTCTTACGGTGATAGCCGTAAGAACTCCACCCCCACGCACTGCCGTGACGCTCAGCCCCAGATATCTGCGGCCGTCTGCACCACCAGTTCCAGCTTGGCCTTCATCTCGTCCTGGCTGAGCGCGTTGCCCTCGACCGTCGACGCGAAGCCGCATTGCGGCGACAAGCACAATCGGTCCAGCGGCACGTACCGGGCGGCCTCATCGACTCGGCGCTTCAGGTCGTCCTTCGACTCAAGCTCGGGCCGCTTAGTTGTCACGAGGCCAAGCACCACGATCTTGTCGTCGGGTACGAATCGCAGCGGCTCGAAGCTGCCTGACCGCTCGTCGTCGTACTCCAGGAAGAAGCCGTCGACGCCGAGTCCGCCGAACGCCGCCTCGGCGACGAAGTCGTAGCCGCCGGAGGTAAACCAGGCCGAACGGTAGTTCCCCCGGCACATGTGCATGGTGACGGTCAGCCCGGCTGGACGGTTGGCCAGGGCCTGGTTGACCACGCGCACGTTGGTCTCGTGCTGGTGCATCGGGTCCAGGCCGGAGGCAGCGGCCCCGTCGCGGAACCGTGGGTCGTTGAGGAAGGCGAACATTGTGTCGTCGAGTTGCAGGTAACTGCAGCCGAGGTCGGCTAGCCCGCGTATCTCCTCAGCGTATGCAGCGGCGACGTCGGCGCGGAACTGGTCAGGGTCGGAGTACCCGCTGCCGGTCAGGTCGACCCGGAAGTGGACCATGCTCGGCGACGGAATGGTCTGCTTCGGGGTCGCGGTAGTCACGGAGGCCGCGAGGAAGCTGAAGTCGTCGCCGAAGATCGTCTCTGCCAGGTGCACCTTGCCGGTCACCTGAGTCGCGTTCGGCTCGTAGCTGATTCCCTCGACTGGACCCCCGTAGGCGTGCACGGCCGGCAGCAAGCGGCCCGGCCGAATGCCGCCGAGCCGGTTGACGAAGTCCGTGTGCCACTGTGCGCGGCGGAACTCGCCGTCGGTGGCGGACTGCAGGCCGAGCGACTCCTGCATGCGGATCACCGAGGCGATCGCGGCGTCCTCGGTCTCCCGCAACTGCGCCGCGGTGATCTCTCCCGCCGCGCGCTGCGCCCGCGCGGTGGCTAGCTCGGGCGGGCGGAGCAGGCTACCGACATGGTCGGCCCGGAACGGTGGTGCGGTTCGACGTGCCATGGACGCTCCCGTGTGTTCTAGAACAGCGTGTCCGGCAGCCCGAAGTGGACGCGGGTCACTTCCGTCGCAATATTGAGGTACTGCGCGGCGATGTGCCCGTGGTACATGGACACGTCGCGGTAGTACCGCTGGATCCGCTGGCCATGCTTGGCAGCGGAGGATGACGCTGCGGCCCAGATCACGTCGATGGCCCGCGCGGCAAGCTGGCCGGACTGCTGCAGCATGCCGAACAGCCGCGCGTCGTCCTCCCGGCTGAACGGCTCGCCGCCGTCTACCCAGCGCTGGCTGTACTCCATGATCAGCTCGGCGACGTGCAGCAGCAGGCCTTCTGCTGAGTCGGTAAGCGCGAGCGCATATCCATACGGCCGCTGGTGATCCGGGTGGGTGTAGCGCGGCACCTGCGGCGGCATGTAGGTGTTCTTCGTCGTAATGATCTGCCCGTACTCCTCTAGCGCTGCCCGCGCGGCGCCGATCACTGGGACGACGAGTCCGCCGTGGTACAGCGCGTAGATGCGGCCGCAGTACATCGGGTTGCCGTGCAGCGCGGCACCAGGCGCTGGCTCCGTCCACCGGGTCCAGTCCCACGCGGTGGTCCGGTGCTCGGGCACGAACACGTGGTCCACCCGGACGGTGTTCGAACCGCTGGAGTTCATGCCCAGAGTGGCCCCGCCACCCCAGTCGTCCACGATGGTGACTTCGCCGGTCGGGATCACCGCGACCAGGGCGGCCGGGGCACCGCGGGCATCCCGGCCGTCGGTTCCGCCGCGCATCGCGTTGACCATGACGTGCGTGGAGTGCGGGGCGCCCGAGCAGTAGTCCCACGTACCGGTGACGACGTAGCCGCCGTCGACCGGTTCGGCCAGGCCGGTGGGAGGCGCACGGTGCGGGCCGTGGTAATTCCCCGCCGGGCTCCACACTTCCCGCTGGCCCTCCTCCGGGAAGAACGCCGCGAGCACGAGCGCGTGGTGGGCCCCCAGGTTCACTCCCCAGCCGGTGCCAGGATCACCGGTGGCGATTGCCAGCGTGACCTTCCAGAACGTCGGCAGGTCGAATTCGTACCCGCCGAACCTGCGTGGCTGCAGGATCCGGTAGAACCCGGCGTCTTCGAACTTGCGGTCCAGGGCCGCGACGTGGGTGCCGATGCGCTCCGCCTCGTCCTGCTGCTCGCGGATCTCCGGTATCAGCGCCCGCGCACGTGCGACGACCTCGTCAGGCGTGAGGCCAGGCTCGGGCGGTTCGAGCTCGACGGCCTGCAGGTTAGCGCTCTCCGTCATGGCTGGCCCCTTACGCCGGGAGACACCAGGTCACGGACAGACTCCTGCCGGTGCGTTGGTGTGGGCAAGGGGTCTCCCGCCGGACGGCACGGCGGTGACGCCAGGCGGTCAGTCCGATTCGTCCCGCTGGCTGTCGTCGGCTTGCCAGCGCCGGTACACCTCGATGAACTCAGCGCGCATCTGCGGAGTGAGGTCGTCTGGCGTGAGCATGCCGCTCAGGCTGATCGTCGCGCGCATCTGCGCCAGGTACTCGGTGCAGTGCGGGCAGCCAGCCAGATGCGCCTCGAACCGACGTTGCTGCGCTGGCGAGAGCGCGCCTTCGAGGTAGTCGGTTACCAGCTCGACGACCTGCCGGCATACCAGGTCCCGCCTGCGCCCGATCCGCAGGCCGCGCAGCCTTATCATCCCGGCCTGCCGAACTCGGTCTCCAGCACCTGACGAAGCTTGCTGCGGCCGCGGTGCAGCAGGACGCGCTGGTTCGCGGCGCTGATCTCCAGCACGCCGCAGACCTCCTCGCTGGTCAGGCCCTCGACATCGCGCAGGGTCACCACCTCGCGCTGCCGGGCGGGCAGCTCGCCGATGGCCAGCCGCACGCGGACCGCCATCGTGGCCGCCATCGCCTGATCGTCGAGCTGCTCCAGCCACAGTTCCGGCGGCGCGCACCACTGCCCGCCCGCGTCGAACCTGGACTGGTCGACCACGGGCTCCATGTCCTCCACGGCCACGCTGCGCCGCTCCAGTGTGCCCGCCGATCTCGCCCGGTTGACGAGGATGCGGAACAGCCAGGTGCGGAACGACGAACGGCCCTCGAAGTTTCCGAGCCCGCGCAGCACGCCTAGCCAGGCGTCCTGCACGACCTCCTCGGCCACCGCCCTGCTGGGCACGTAGCCAGATGCGAGTGCCAGCAGCGCCGTGTGGTACCGGCTGACCAGGATGCCAAAAGCCTGCTCGTCACCGGCCCGAAGGCGGTCGAGCAGGTCAGTGTCGCGATCGGTGGCCAACGGCGGACAGCCTATGTGCTCCAGAGTGTCTGCTAGCTACTGACAGCGGTGGCCGCGGGCCGGCCGCGGCCACCGCATGCCGCCACGCTTCAGCGCGCGACGATTCCCTCGCCGCCTACGGCACCAGGCACTGTCACGCTGCCGATCTCGGCCAGCGTGCCGACGGCACTGACCGCGAACTCGTCAACTATCCCGTTCCCGCCGGTCTGCACGTACAGGTAGCGGCCGCCAGGTGGCGCCGCCGAATCGACGGTGCCGGGATCGGTGCTCGTCGAGCCCAGCAAGGCAAGCTGTCCGCCGGGACTGTCCGAGTAGCCGCTGACGCTGGCGCTGCCAGCGTTCGAGGCGAAGAGCAGACCCCGGACGCGGGTCACCCAGCACAGCGCGGTCTCGCCGTCGGGCACCGTGCTGATCGGCGAGACGACGCCGTCGGCTTGCAACGTGAACGTCACAAGTGCGCTCGGCCCGGCTTCTGCCACCACGAGGTGGCCCGCGCGGTCGAAGGTGATGGCGAACGGCACGGCGCCTGGCTCGGAGTTCACCACCGGGGCAGCCGTCAGGCCGCCGTCGGCCAGCACGCCGAACACGTCTATGTCATCGCCGTTCGCCTTGGTCGTCACGATCAGCTGCGAACCGTCTGGCGAGAACGCGACCTGACCCGGCGTGTTCGTGTATTGCGGCACGGCGTTCGGGTCAAGGCCGAGCTGACGGTTCGAGTCGGGGATCGGCACCAGGCGGTCACCGGCCACGAAGTAGCCCTGCACCGAGCCGCCGCCCTCGGCGTTCAGCACGTATACGAGCTGACCGTGCACGGCGACGCTGACCGGGAACTGGCCGCCGGAGCCGATCACCTGCTGCAGCCACAGCCTGTCGCCCGTGACGGCGAACACCGAGACGGTGTCGCTGCCGGCGTTCACCGCGTACAGCAAGGCGTGCCAAGGGTCGTAGACGAGCGAGCCCTGCGACGCGAGGTGGTCGACGACCGAGCCGGTGAGCTGCCCGCCGAGGCCGCCGGTGGGGTAGCTCGCAACCTGCGTCAGCATGCCGTCCGGACCCCGGTGGTATGCGACTATCTCGTTGCCCGCGGTGTTGTCAGTCTGCACGAAGACGGCGTCACGCGCGCCAGCCATCCCGCCACCGAAGTGCTGGCGGTGCGGGGCTACCGCGGCCTCGGCTGGGCTGGCCAGCGCGGCCACCGTGACCGCGATGATGGCTGCGCCAGCAAGGCGGCTGAGGGATCTCATGCGGTTCTCCTTCGACGTAGAGGTGCATGCCATCCCTCAGTCCCGGCTGGCGGTCCGGCGTTACGCGTTATCCCGTTGCTCCAGGGCGGCCAGCCGGAGTTCGAGCTGGTCAATCCGGTGCCGGAGGATCTCCAGCTGGGCCTGCTCGGCGAGGCGGCGCTCGGCCGTGTGGCGCAGCCGCGGCGAGGCCTCGGCCCTGGCCGCCACGGATGCGAGCGGGACAAGCCGCTGCGGGCCGTGTGGCCCGTCGACGAGCCGGGACGGGATCTGTCCGCTCCGGTACCAGGTACGCAACACCGCGCGTGACGCCCCGGTCTGCGCGGCGGCCCGATCGAGCGTGACCCAGTCCGAGCCTTCCAGCTGAGCGTTGAGTTCGACCTCAAGCTCCCACTCGTCGAGCCGGTCCTCCCAGTCCACCCGAGCCTCCCGAGCTCTCTCGAACGGCTGTGCTCCCTCGAAGGGATGCGCTGCCTCGCACGGATCCATTGTCCATACTAATAACAATGTATTGACAGACTATTAATCAAGGATCACCGTGGTCGCATGTTCGAGCGATTCACGGACCGGGCCCGCCAGACTGTCGTCCTCGCTCAGGAGGAGGCGCGGCGCCTGCAGCACAACTACATCGGTACCGAGCACATCCTGCTCGGGCTGCTTGCGGTGCCGGACGGGGTAGCCGGCCAGGCGCTTGCGCGGGTCGGCCTGACTCTCGACGCGGGTCGCGAGGACGTACTCGCGATCATCGGGCTTGGAAAACACGCGCCGACAGGCCATATTCCGTTCACGCCGCGAGCGAAGAAGACGCTGGAACTGGCGCTCCGGGAAGCCTTGCAGCTAGGCCACAACTACATCGGCACCGAGCACATCCTGCTCGGGCTCGTACGCGAGGGCGAAGGAGTGGCCGCGCAGATCATGCTGAACCGCGTAGGTGATCTCGCCGTCGTCCGCGAGGCTGTGCTCGACGTAATCCCGACTCTGACCCAGCCGGCCGGGCAGGGCGGTGTGCGGTGGCTCCGGCGCCGGTCCGGAGATGTCATTGCCGCCTCGGTACGACCCCGCCGGCAGGATCCGCAGGGCGAGATGCGGACCACTCCGGCGGCGGACGCCAGCCTGGCGGAGGCCGCGCGGCTGGCGGGCTCGGGCCCTGTCGGCTCGCATCACATGCTGCTCGCGGCGCTGGCCGATCCGGAGTCGGCGGCGGCCCGGACCCTCGTCTTTCTGGGCCTGGACCTGGACCTCGCACGTCAGACGCTTCGTGCAGCCGACGTGACCGGCAGTACTGACGAACTGCCAGAAGATGCGGGGCGGCGCCAGATGCTGATCAGGGTGAGCGACGACCGGCTGACGATCGAGGCGGCCGACCAGGCCATAGTGAGTCTGGGCCGGTCGGCGCTGGACGCGCTCAGCGGCAGCGCGGCCGGCGCTGCTGGCGGACCGGGCGCGGCCGGCGGTGCAGGCGAGACCGCAGAGCGCGGCGCCAGCGGGGCCGACGTGATCCGCGGCGACCAGCCGATCAGCGCCGGCCTCGCCGCAGTCTGGCTGTCGCTGCACGACGCGCTCGAAGACATCCGCCGTCGCGCCGTTGTCGCCGGGCAGGCGGAGCGGGTGAGCACCGCCGAGCCGCCCGCGCCCAAGGCCGATCCCGGCCAGCAGGCCGGCGCGGGCGGCTAATCGCGGACTACGGTGCGCGCACAGCCAGCGCGTGCACGGCATCCGCGTCCGGGAACCGGTGCGCGATATCGCTGCCCGTGGGGTAGGCGACCCAGCCCTCCGGGGCAGGGAAGAACCGGATGGTGGTGAAATCAGGCCGCGCGCCCATATCGAACCAGTGCGCGGTCTGCCGGGGCACCGCGATGAGGTCACCGGCGAGGGTCTGCACCGCGTGCACCCTGTCGCCGACGTGCAGGTAGAAGACGCCGCCACCGCGGACCACGTACCGGACCTCGGCCTCGTCGCCGTGGGTGTGCTCGCTGGCGAACTGAGCACGTAGCTGCGCGGCGCCATCCGCCCAGCCTGGCTCGTCCGACGGGTGCGAGACCGCCACGTCGACCGCGGCGAACGCGTACTCGCGTACCAGTTCGCCGATCTCGTCGCGGTAGGCGTCGAGTACCACGTCCTGCCCGGTATCGGGGCCGACCTCGGCACGGACCGGCCGGTGCTCGAACCGGCAGCCGATCTCCGCTAGTGCGGCGACGATCTCGGCCCGGTCTGCCGTCTGCCGCAAGGCCGTGGCCGGATCGCCGTCCGGCCAGACGATGAGCAATGACATGAAGCCAGGTTAGCCGCGAGAGGGACGCAAAAGGCGCCGCGCTCGCCTGTCCGTACTGAGTGCAGGCGATAATGCCGATCATGCTGATCGGTGTCGGTCTCGATGCCCGCCTGGGCTTGTCATTCGGCGAAGTGCGGGACGTCGCCGCCGAAGCGAAACGGCTCGGCTTCGAGAGCCTGTGGACGCCCGCAGGCGGCGTGCCCGACGCGTTCCACGTCTGCGCTGCCTGGTCACAGGACACCGGCCTGCGGACCGGGATCTCGGTAGTCCCGGCGGCCCGGATGTGGACGCCGGTCGCGCTCGCGGCGCAAGCGGGTACGCTCGCGCAGCTCTCCGACGGCCGCTTCGTGCTTGGCATGGGAACGGGCGGCTACGGGCCGGGCTTCTGGGAGTCGGCTGGTCTGCCGGACCGGCCGATAGCCGTCATGCGCCGTTACATCACCACGGTGCGCAGCCTGCTGGCCGGCCAGCCAGCGACGTCGGAGGGGCTGACCCTCGGGCCGCGAGCGATGGCACTCGGAGTTGCCGGCCTGCCTGTCGTTCCTCTCTATATAGCAGCGCTCGGCCCGCAGATGCTGCGGCTGGCCGGTGAGGTGGCGGATGGCGCGCTGCTCAACTGGGCGACACCCGCACGCATCGCCGAAAGCCGGTCGATCGTCGAGGCCGGTGCCGCGAGGGCCGGGCGCGCCAGGGCGCCACTCGCCATGTACATCCGCGTCTGCGTGGACGACGATGTCGTCGCCGCCCGGCGGGCGTTCGCCGAGCAGGCGCTTGGCTACGCGATGGGCAGGCCCGGGATGCCGCCGACGGCTGGTTACCGCGGCATGTTCGGCCAGATGGGGTTCGGCGACATCCTCGGCGAGCTGGAGGAACGGCGCGACCGGGGCGCTTCGCCCGCTGAACTGGCCGACGCCGCACCCGACGAACTGCTCCGCGCGGTCGGCTACTTCGGTCCGGCGGCGGGCGCCGCGGAGGCCTACGCGCGGCTGTGCGCAGGCCTGGACGAGACCATGGTGCGGATCATCACCGCTCGGCCGGGACCCGAGCCGGTCGTCGAGGCGATGGCCGCGCTGACGCCCGCAGTGATCCGTGCCGCGGGCTGAGCCGGACGGTACAGGACCAAAGGACACCGGTATTCCGTACGTTGGTCCGTGCCGCCTGGCCCGCCAGTCGCCCAGTATCGGGTTAACGATTCCCTAGCGCCACGGTGGCTCCGATGACCGAGCAC
>JASHTT010000435.1 GCA_030040415.1 Streptosporangiaceae bacterium
CGGATCTGGCCACGATTCGGTGCCCGGTCACCGTTATCGGCGGGCTCCGTGATCGGATCCGGCTGCCGCGGCACGCCGTCGAACTCGCAGCTGGGATACCCGAAAGCGAGCTGGTTGTCAGCGACTCGGGTCACAGCACGCCGGCGGAAGATCCAGACATTGTCCGGCAGGCCCTACTTGGCCTGGCAGCCCGCATCGCGACCGGCCAGGCACGGACACAGCTCGCGCCTCGTTCCTGCGCAGAGTCGCCTTGAGTTGCGTGATCGGTGGCAAGGGCGCCTTTCAGCGTGACATGACTGGACCGATCAGGTCCCATTTGTTGCCTGCGATGTCGAGGAATACTGCGACGCGGCCGTAGGCTTCAGTGCGCGGTGGCCGCACGAACTCCACTCCCGCCGATGACATCCGGGTGTAGGCCGCATCGACGTTGTCGACATGGAGGAAGAAGCCAACTCTTCCAGCGACTTGCTTGCCGACGGTGGCGGCTTGCTCCTCGCCGTCAGCCTGCGCGAGCAGCACACCGGTCGCCGCATCCGGCGGCCGGACCACAACCCAGCGCTTTGGGCGGCCGTCATTGGTCAGCGACGGAGAGTCCTCGACCAGTTCGAAGCCCAGTGCATCCACGAAGAATCTGATCGCCGCGTCATACTCACGGACGACGATGGCGACGAGGCCGAGACGCACCGCGCAAGCTTACAGGCAACCTGCTCGGCTCAACGGCAACCATCAGCGTCAGCATTCATGATGATCACCGACCGCATAAGCACCGCCGTGACAGACGTTCCCGCGGGAACGTCTAGGCTCCGCGGCCTTGACGCAGTCCTACGAGTCGCCGCCGCGGTATTCGACGTCGCTGACGTGTTCCGCCCAGTGCGGGGCGCCTTCGGTGATGGAAAGGTGTGTCATGAAGTGGTCCAGGGTGGCGCCGTGCCAGTGCTCCTCGCCGTCGGGCGCGAACACCACATCGCCGGGGTTGATCTCGATGATTTCCGCACCCCGTGCCTGCACCAGGCCGCGCCCCTCGGTCACGTAAAGGGTCTGCCCGCCGTGATGGCTGTGCCAGGCGGTGCGAGCCCCTGGACTGAAGTGCACGGCAGCCACGCTGAGCTGGGATGACGGCAGGCCGCGGGTGATGGGGTCGATCCAGACGTCGCCGGTAAAGGTGTCGGCTGGCCCCCTGGTGGTGGGCGCATTCCGGGAAATATCCATTCGCTGCTCCTAAGAACTAGTCGCTGTCGCGCTGACGCTGTGTGTGCTCAGTGCCCGCGGGACGAGCCGGATTGTGACCCGGTGGGCCGCCGGGCCGGTGACGGAGCCAACGATCGGGCCGCAACTCGCCGACACCGCCGATGCGGTCCAGCTCGTCCACGGTCCAGGTGCCCATTCTCGTTCGCTCCTTCTGCCAGCGGTTCAGGGCCGGATGAGGACCTTGAGTGCCTGCCGGCCGGCCATCGCCCGGTACCCGTCTGGGATCTGTTCGAGGCCGATGGCGGCATCGAACACCTTGCCGGGCTGGAGGCTGCCGTCCAGCACGCCGGGCAGCAGGACCTCGATGTAGGCGCGGGCCGGGGCGACTCCCCCGGCTACGCCGATGTTGCGCATGATGGTGCCGAACCCCAGCGGCACCTCGTCGTACTGCGCGGCGCCAACGCGGCCGACCACGCCGCCGTCACGGACGACGCTGATCGAGGTGTCGATCGCATCCTGGGTGCCGACGCATTCCAGCACCGCGTGGGTGCCGTCGCCGCCGGTCAGCTCTCGGACCCGGGCGATCCCGTCCTCGCCGCGTTCGGCGACAACGTCGGTGGCGCCGAACTCACGGCCTAGGTCGGTACGGTCCTTATGCCGGCCCATCAGGATGATCTGCTCCGCGCCGAGACGCTGGGCGGCCAGCACGGCGCACAGGCCCACCGCGCCGTCGCCGACCACCGTGACCGAGGTGCGGCTCGACACCCTGGCCGACACGGCGGCGTGGTGGCCGGTGCACATCACATCGGACAGGGTCAGCAGCGAGGGCAGCAGCGCCTCGTCGACCCCGGCCGGGAGCCTGACCAGGGTACCGGGCGCCTGCGGGACGCGGACCGCTTCGCCCTGGCCGCCGTCCAGGTCGCCGCCCCACAGCCCGCCATGCCGGCACGACGTCTGCAGTCCTTCGCGGCAGAAGTCGCAGCTGCCGTCCGACCACACGAACGGCGCCAGCACCAGGTCCCCGCGCCTGAGCCCGGTGACGTCGCCGCCGGTGTCCTCGATGATGCCAAGGAACTCATGTCCCATCCGTCGGCCGTGCTCGCTGGCCGGCATCGACCGGTAGGGCCACAGGTCGCTGCCGCAGATGCAGGAGCGCAGCACCCGCACCACCGCGTCGGCTGGCTCGCGGATGACCGGGTCGGCCACCTCCTCCACGCGCACGTCGCCGGCGCCATACATGACCGTTGCCCGCATACCGATACCTCCAGGTCCTCGCGTCTCGCGTGCGGTGAACATGCCGCCGCTGGCCCGGCGGGTGAATCCAGCAAACCGGGACTTGCGGTGCCGTGGGAGAGCCTGTTGTTCCGGGTACTGGCAGGGCCCCCCAGCCCGGGCCGGCGGAACGTAGCGTGGAAGTCGTGGATACCCGCAGCGAGATCCGAGATTTCCTGACCCGGCGGGCCAAGATCAGCCCGGAGGGGGCTGGGCTGCCCGCTTACGGCGGCA
>JASHTT010000436.1 GCA_030040415.1 Streptosporangiaceae bacterium
GGAGATCCATGCAGCGGACGCCCGGAGCACCCGATCGGCAGATATGGTCACATCCACAGCCGCACCTCCGGTCGTCTACTAGAAAGCTAGCATCCTAGATCGTAGCGCATGAGCAGATCCGTGCGCCACACCAGCCTGGTTGTGGTCGCCGATGTGGTACGCGCTAGGGCGCGACAGGCTGAGCCATAAGGAGCGCGGTGTTCTGGCGCTCGAGCACCTTTGCCGGCCCAGCGCGCCAGCCTTCGGCAAGGCCCGCGGACAACAGATCGGGGAAGATGTCTTCCTCGCCTGCCTCGACTGCGTCGAAGATGCCTTGCGCAACGGACAGCGGGGACGCCTTCGGTATGTCGAACTCGCGGGTCATATCGGTGTCTGTCGGCCCGGTCAGCGCGGCGTGCACTCGCACACCCTGTCCGGCCAGCTGCATGCGCAGCGACTGCGTCATGCTGAATGCCGCGGCCTTGGACAGAGAGTAGGCAGGGCTCCCGGGAAGCGGGGCGAGGGAAGCAATCGACACGTTGTTGACGATGGCGCCACCAGAGTCGAGCAATGCTGGAAGGAAAGCCTGGATCACGCCGTACGTGCCGAAGAGATTGACCGACAGCTGCAGCTCGAGCGCGGCACGATCGCTGAGGTCATCGAACATGAAGACGCCAGCATTGTTGACGAGTATGTCGAGAGACTCGACCTGTTCGGCGGCCGCGCGCACCTGCGCCTCGTCGGTGATGTCCAGTGCCAGCCGGGAGACGCTCGGATCGGGATGCGCGTAAGGCTGCCGAGTTCCGGCATACACGCGCCTGGCTCCGCGGTGCAGGGCCTCGGTGACCAGCGCCTGCCCAATGCCGCGGTTCGCGCCCGTCACGAGGATGGCCTTGCCCTCGATAGTCGTGCTCACTCGGTATCCCTTCTGGCTGAGGGTGGTCTACCTGCTGCCCACCGAGCATTTGACGCCACATACGTAACTTTGGTTTACACAAGTAACACGACGCCCGGCCTGGTGTGGGAGTGGCAGAGCATCTCGGCGTCCTGGAAGGCAAGACCCTGGCACCTCATCCAGATCACGCTCGAGCGCTAGCCAAAGGAATTCCGGCGGCTATATCGACATTTTGGCCTCCCTCGGTCAGGCTTTCGACTTAGACGAGATCGGCACACTGTCGCGGACCGGCAAAATGGTCAGCCGGCGCGGCACGTGCCTCAAGGGGGAGGTCTCATGAACCGCACCAGTTGGCGTCCAATCCCGGCACGGGCATGGACGCTCACAACGACGCTCGCAGCCGCTGTGCTCGTGGCTGGAGCATCCATGGCGGTGCCCGCTTTCGCTGGCACTGCTGCACCAGCGGGCTCGTGGAGTAGCCAGGCGAAGGTGCCGAACGTTACCTCGAGCTACGCCCCGGCCGAGACGGCGTCCAGCTCGAAGGTGTATCTCGCGTACACGACATCGAGCGGCGGCATCGACTACGTCACTCACACTACGGCTGGGTGGGGGACGGCCAAGAGCGTCTCCGGCAAGAGCGTGGCGCCGACGACGACCTCAGCGCCCGCCATCACGATCTTCGACGGCGATCTTTATGTCTTCTGGATCAACAGCTCTGGCGACCTCAGATACACCGACCTCGTGGGGACGACGTGGGCGGCATCTAAGACCGTGAGCGGCAAGTGGGGAACCGCCACATCGAGCACCACCCCGTCGGTCACCGTGGCCAGCGCCGAGTTGTGGGTGGCATGGAAGAGTAAGTCCAACGACGACATCTTCTACTCATCGTTCGGCGGCACTAGCTGGGCCAAGCAACAACTGGCGGTCAGCGATGCCACGAGCTTGAGCCCGACGATCACGCCAACTGGCCTCTCAGCAGCCCCGCTCGCTTTCGCCTGGACCACGGCCAGTCACTCGATCGAGTACGGCATCCTCGGTTTCCTCGGTTTCGAGACCATCGGTACCGTGCCGAGCGCCGGCACCAACGCCGCGCCCGCGCTGGACTTCATGCCCGCTGCACCCGGCGAGACGATGTACCTCGCCTGGAAGGGCACGAACACAAACAAGGTGTTTTTCGACGACGTCACGGATTTCAGCGGCTCTAGCTTCAGTCCGTCCAGCTGGGCCGGACAAGCAACCCTGCCATCCGCCCTCACCAGTGCTGGTCCGGCACTGACGGAGATCGGCACCACGCTTTACGTCGCGTACAAGGGTCACACCACGGACAACATCTGGTACGAGGACGCTAGCGCTCCGACGTCGTAGTCGCAGTCGCCCCTGTCCAGGTCAGGTAACGGCCTGGGCAGGGGCGGCGCCTGGCACCGGACCGGCATGTCCGGCGGGCCGCTACGTCAGATGATGAGGAACAGCCTGCGCGCCTTGAGCGTCCAGATGCGGTAGTCGTACCAGCCAGCGAGGCCGCTGAGAACGATGCCCACTATGGCCTCGCCGGCGTCGCCGCCCGCTATGTTGATGATCGCGCCGATCAGCAGCCCTATCGAGATCGCGGCCCAGACGATGCCGCAGATCACCCGGTAGACGGTCATCCGTGGCTTGGTGAGCTGCTTGTACATGTCCCGGCGGCCGCGCTGATAGGCAAGCTGCTCAGGCGATGGGCCTGCGCCGTCGTCGGTGTCGGAGATTTCAGGCATGCTCTGCTCGGTCACGCTAGAGTTCCCTCCCCAAGACGGCAAGAACCGGCCCGAAGGCCGGCCGCCGAAGTCCACTTAGCGCGAACTATAGAGAAATAGCCGGTGACCGTGCAATGGCGGCCCGCATTCGCATGAGGGTTGCCATTTCAAGCAAGCCGACGAGGCCCGGCCAGGGAACCAACTCGGCGCTCCGCGGCACGTGGCGTGGGGCCTGCCCGTCCAGGTCGTCCTTGTAGTCTGCGAGCATTCATGCCTACTCCGTCGTCGTCTGCTTCTGAAACCGTCATCGCCGCCAGGCTGCGCGCGGCCGGCTGCGTCTTCGCCGAGGACGAAGCCCGCCTGATCATCGACTCGGCCGCTACGCCGGCGGATCTCGCCGACATGGTCGAGCGGCGGGTCGCGGGTGTACCCCTTGAGCAGGTTCTCGGCTGGGCCGAGTTCTGCGGGCTGCGGATAACCATCGAGCCCAACGTCTTCGTTCCCCGCCGCCGCACCGAATTCCTCGTCCAGCAAGGCGTCGGCCTGGTCCGCGGCAGGATGGGCGCACCGGGCCGGGCCGGCGGCCCAGCCGTGATCGTCGACCTGTGCTGCGGGTCAGGTGCGGTCGGCGCGGCCCTGGCTGCGCTCTTGGCGCCGGACGTCGGCCGGGTGGTGTTGCACGCGGCCGACATCGATCCGGTTGCCGTGCGCTGCGCTCGCCGCAACCTTCAGGAGTGGGCCGGCCAGGTATACGAGGGCGACCTGTACGAGCCGCTGCCACAGCAGATCAGCGGCCAGGTGGACGTGCTGACCGCGAACGCGCCGTACGTGCCGAGCAGCGCGATCGGGATGATGCCGCCCGAGGCGAGGCTGCACGAGCCGCTGATTGCTCTCGACGGCGGCGCAGACGGCGTTGACTTGCACCGCCGCATCGCGGCCAGGGCGGCCGACTGGCTCGCCCCGGGCGGCTACCTGCTGATAGAGACCAGTGAGCGTCAGGCGCCGCAGACGGTCGCGGCAGTGGCTGGGGGTCGGCTCAGCCCGCGCGTGGTCAGTTCGGCGGAACTCAGTGCTACCGTTATCATCGGCAAGAAGCCGGACTGACCGGCTGACGCGCGGCAGCAGTCTGCGCGGCCACCCGCAGCCGGGCGAACTCCGCGGCCAGAGCGGCAGCGCTCCAGTGCGCGTTGAGGCCGCTTGGGTTGGGCAGGACCCACACCTTCGCCCCGCCCACGACGTCGTCCTGCGGGCCTACGGCGGCGCGGGAACGCTCGAACGCCACCCGGTAGGCACTCACCCCGAGAACAGCCAGCCAGTCGGGGCGCAGTCGTTGCGCCAGGGCCGCGAGCGCAGTGGCACCGCAGCGCAATTCCTCGGCGGTCAGCTCGTCGGCTCTAGCCGTAGCGCGGGCGACGATGTTGGTGATGCCGAGCCGGAGGCTGAGCAACTGGTCCTGCTCGTCTGGCCTGAGCTGGCGGGCCGTGAAGCCCGAAGCATGCAATGCGGGCCAGAACCTGTTGCCTGGCCGCGCGAAATGGTAGCCGGTTGCCGCGGAATACAGGCCGGGGTTGATGCCGGAAAATAGCACCAGCAGGCCGGGCGCGGCCACGTCAGGGATCGTCCGTCCCGCCGCGGCCGCGAGGTCCGCGATTGTCGGCCGCGCAGGCCGGACAGGCCGGACGGGCTGGACGGGCTCAGGCGGTCGCACCGGACCAGGGTATGTGTCAGCAGGCATGCCCGGCGCGGGCCGACAATGGACCACATGATCAGCGTCGAGCCTGAGGACTTTGAGCGGATGGTCGCGACGGCCCTCGACTCGCTGCCCGCAGACCTTGGCCACATGATCAGGAACGTCGCGGTTGTAGTGGAGAACGGGCCAGGACCGCGGGGCCTGCTCGGGCTGTACCAGGGCGTCCCGCTCACTAGCCGGACGTCGAGCTACGCGGGGGTGCTGCCGGACAAGATCACGATCTACCGGCTCGCGATCTGCGCCATCTGCAACACCGAAGCGCAGGTGATCGAGCAGGTGCGGCGCACGGTCATCCACGAGGTCGGGCACTACTTCGGCCTGTCCGATCAGCGGCTGCGCGAGCTCGGCTGGTAACGGCTTGACCAGCCCGGCCGGTGCCGGGCTAGATGAGCATCGTGGCGCCAAAGATGAGGGCGGCAACGGACCCGATAATCCAGAACCAGGACCAGAAGCCGAGCGGCACCCTGGTTAGTCCGTGCAGGATGGCAGCGTCGCCCGCACTGGCGCCGACCTGGATCACTCGCCTGACCCCCGACACCAGCATGAACCAGGCGAGCCCGTAGCCGCCGACCACTTGCGTGCCGACCGTCGCGTAGCGGATGAACAGGAACAGCAGCACGAACCCGCCGACCACCGTCAGCACTCCGAAGCTCCGGCGCAACGGCACCATCAGGATGGCCAGCGCGACGAGGCTCACCCACAGGACAGCCACGACGTGACCGATCCTGATCAGCTCGGCCGCGCCGATGCCAAAACCGCTAGGGCCGAGGTAGCCCGCGGCACCGGCCGCGACGCTGCTCGCCGCGCCGCCCCTGCTTAGCTCGGTGACTCCCTCGGCGGTTCGTGCGAACCTGATGGAGCTGACCTGGCGGCCGAACGCCGAGCCGACGATAGCGTGCGCGCCTTCGTGCGCCATCACCGTAACGTGCCTGGTAACGAGCCACAGATCGGGCAGCACGGCGGCCCCTACCGCGATGATCGCGATCACCAGGGCTGCCGCACTTGGCAGTCGCGACTGCACCTCCGTTATCCGGTGCAGGTCGACAGTCAGCGACGACGCCGACATCGGCTTCTCCCTTGTTGGGGGGTGCGAAAGAAGCCTGCCTGACCACTTCTTCAGGAAAAATGGTAAAGGATCATCCCGCGGAAAGGCCGTCTTGACCGGGTGGATTCGCCTCAGCGCACGCCCAGGCTCGGCTTGGCCGCCGCCTCGAACAGGCGGAACGGCAGCAATCGCTTGGCCGCCACGCCCGCGCGCTCGGCTACCTTGCCGGCCGACACCCTCCTCGGCGGCCTCGCTGACTCGAGCACCCGCTGGACCGTCGCGGCGACCTGGCTGGCCGGCGCGCCGTTTGCCTCATCGCGCGCCATGACCGCCACTGCCTTCGTCATCGCCTCCGCGTAAACGCCGTCGGAGTCGCCGTCGGTGCAGATCCGCCGGCTCGAGGTGAAGTCCGTCGCGATGTTGCCGGGCTGCACCAGCGTGACGTGGATACCGAACGAGGCGACCTCGTAGGCCAGCGCCTCGCCGAAGCCCTCGAGCGCGAACTTGCTCGCGGTGTAGTACGCCTGGAACGGAATGCCGATGACACCGGCAAGCGAGCTGATCAGCACGATGCGGCCGCTGCGCTGGGCGCGCATCTGCGGCAGTACTGCCTGCACACATCGCACGCAGCCCCAGAAGTTCGTCTCGAACTGCGCCTGCGCGGCCTGGAGGCTGGTGAACTCGGCTGCACCGGCGACTCCCCAGCCTGCGGCGGCGACGAGCGCGTCGATGCGCCCGTGCTCAGCGGCCACGGCGGACACGCCCGAGCGCACCGCGCTCTCATCGTCGACGTCCATCACCAGGCCTGACCAGCGAGCGCCGTGACCGGCCGGTCCGGTGCCGCGCCTGCTGGCGCCGGTCACGACCCAGCCGGCCGCGGCCAGCCTGTCCGCGCATGCCCGACCTATTCCAGCCGACGCCCCGGTGATGAGCGCGACTCTGCCTGCATCTGCCATGACGTGACGGCCTTTCTTATCTGGTGCGGGGGCGTGTCGACGCCGAACCTGGCTGGCGGCTTTTCTGCGCGGGAACCGCTGTCAGTGGGCCTGGCTACATTCTGTGTTCATGATCGGGTCGGCGGGCCTCCTCGACGGGCTGAACGACGAGCAACTGCTGGCGGTCAGGCATGTCGGCCCCCCGCTGCTGATCCTGGCCGGCGCCGGCACCGGCAAAACCGGCACCCTGGTCGCGCGGGCAGCGTGGCTGCGTGACTCGGGGATACAGCCGAGCCGGATCCTGCTGCTCACCTTCACCAGGCGTGCTGCGGACGACATGCTGGCCAGGGCACAGCCGCCAGGCGCCGCCGCCGCGGAGCGGATCTGTGGCGGCACGTTCCACGCCGTCGCGCACCGCATCATCAGGGCACACGCCGAGGCGTTCGCACTGCCACCGGAGTTCAGCGTCATCGACACCGCCGACGTCGCAGATGTTATGGACACGCTCCGAGACGCCAACGGCCTTGTCGGAACCGGCAGGCGCACGCCGCGCGCCGCCGCCTGCGCGGAGATCTACTCGCGGTGCGTCGCCACCAGCAGCCCGCTGGAGGAGGTGGTCGCGGCCGCCTATCCGTGGTGCGAGCCATTCACCGATCAGCTCGCCAGCCTGTTCGGCGATTTCCTGGGCTATAAGCGGCGGCACGGCCTCGTGGACTTCGACGACCTGCTGCTGCTGTGGCGGGCTGCGCTGGCCGATGACGCGGCAGGCGCTGCGCTGCGCGGCTTGTTCGACGCAGTGCTGGTCGACGAGTACCAGGACGTCAACGCGGTGCAGGCGGAGATCGTCAGGCTGCTGCGGCCCGGCGGCGCGGGCCTGACCTGCGTGGGCGACGACGCGCAGGCGATCTACGCGTTCCGCGGCGCGGGACCCGAGCACCTCAGGGCGCTGGCCGGCTGGTACCCGGACCTGCAGATAGTGAGGCTGACCAGAAATTACCGGTCGCGTCGCCCGGTGCTGGTGCTGGCGAACGAGTTGCGGCCGCATTTCGACGGCATGGCGCTCTGCCTGTCGTCACAGCGCGGCGAAGGTCAGCTCCCGATGCTGATCCGCTGCCATGACGAGGCCACGCAGGCACGGGAGATCTGCGGCAGGGTGCTGGACGAGCACGAAGCCGGGGTGCGGCTCAGCGAGCAGGCGGTGCTCGTCCGGGCCGCGCAGCACAGCGACCTGCTGGAGGTGGAGCTAGCCGCGCGCGGCATACCGTTCGTAAAGTACGGTGGCCTGCGGTTCACCGAGGCGGCGCATGTCAAGGACTTCATCGCCGCGGCCAGGATTGTCGCGAACCCGGCCGACGACCTGGCCTGGTTCCGGGTGCTGCGGCTGCACGAGGGTATCGGGCCCGTCCTTGCCAGGCGCGCGATCGACGGCCTGCGGCTCACGGAACCGCCGACCCCGTTCGCGCGCTGGCAAGAGGCCTGCCGCACGCTGCCGCAGCGTTGCGTCGCGGCGGTCAGCGATACGGTCCAGCGGCTCGCGTCGGCCGCGGGGCTTGAGCACACGAACGACCGCGCCGGCGCCGTACTCGCGGCGCTCCGCGACCCGCTGCGGGCACGCTATCCCGACTCTGCAGCGCGCCTTGCGGACCTGGAACGGCTGGCCGACGCGGCTGCCGCAAGTCCGTCGCTGCACGAGGCGCTGGTGCAGCTCACGCTCGACCCCCCGGCCGCGGCGTCCGATCTGGCGGGCAGGCCGCGGCTGGACGAGGATTTCCTCGTGATCTCTACCATGCACTCGGCCAAGGGCCTGGAATGGCCGGTCGTGCACGTGCCGCAGCTCGCCGACGGCGCGGTGCCGAGCGACATGGCGCTGGCCAGCGACAGCGGACTGGCCGAGGAACAACGGCTCTTCTACGTGGCGGTGACCAGGGCGCGTGACCGGTTGTACATGTACGCGCCGCTGCGTATGCACCACTACAGGACACCAAGTAGCGACAGGCACGGCTACGCGCAGTTGACGAGGTTCCTGACCCGGGCGGCCCTGAAGCACTGCGAGGTCATAGACGCAGAGCCGCCGCGGCCGTTGCTCGCGCCGCTGGCGCCGCTCGCGGCGGCCGTCGACAGCCAGCTCCGGTCGCTTTTCAGCGCGGCAGCCCCGCGGGGCCCGGACACGGCCTGAGGATGACATCAACGTCAGCTTGGCACTAACCGGGGGTCTAGTATCTGCGAGACAATCTTGGAGGCAGGAATGTCCTCGGCTTAGCAAAAGTTAGGGGATAGCTGTATGCAAGCTCATCGTTTCGCTGCGGCGACGGCCGCGGCGTTTGCCGCAGTTGCCCTCGTGGCTGGCTGCGGTTCTAGCACCACAACCACGTCGAAGCCTGCGTCCTCACCGACCACGACGGCACCGGCTTCGGCCTCGGCCAGCACGATCACGAAGAACTGGGAGACCTTCTTCGACGGGTCAACCCCGGTCAGCACCCGGGCAAGCCTCCTCGAGGACGGCTCGTCGTTCCCGTCGTCGTCGCTCGCACCGTCGGCAGTGTCCAAGGGCGCCTCGGCCAAGGTGCTGAGCGTTTCCGATATCACGTCAAGCACGGCAAAGGTCACCTACGATGTCCTGCTCGACGGCGCCGTGGCGCTCAAGAACGAGGTAGGGACCTCCGTGTACCAAGACGGGACCTGGAAGGTGGGCGTCAGCAGCTTCTGCGGCTTGCTCACACTCGAGGTCGGGGCGTCGAAGGTCCCGTCCATCTGCAGGACTGCCTGAACCCCTAGTTAGGTGGCGCCGTGGTCAGCTCGGTAGATGTCTCGGAGGGCCAGGAAGCCTCGGCCCGGTACGGCGGCAAGTCGCTCGCGCTTGCGATCTTGTGCACCGTACTTTTCCTGACTTTCCTCGACAACACCATCGTCAGCGTCGTGCTCGGCAACGTGCAGGTCGCGCTGCAGGCTGGGGTATCCCAGCTGCAGTGGGTGGTGGGCGCTTACGCGCTGACCTTCGCCGGGGCCATGCTGGCCTTCGGCATGATCGGCGACGAGTTCGGCCGCAAGAAGGTCATGATCATTGGCATCGTGATCTTCATTGCCGGCTCGATAGTGTCGGCCGTCGCGCCCAATGCCGGCGTGCTGATCGCCGGGCGCGCCGTCATGGGCTTCGGGGCGGCGGCCTGCGAGCCGGGGACGCTGTCGATGATCCGCCACATCTACACCGACGAGCGGTCGAGGGCACGGGCACTAGGCGTCTGGACGGCAGTGTCCGGCCTCGCCCTCGCCCTCGGCCCGGTCGTCGGCGGGGCTCTGGTCGGCATCTGGAACTGGCGGGCGATCTTCTGGTTCAACGTCGTGTTCGGCCTGGTGGCGCTGGCGGGCGCGGCGCTGGTGCTGCCGGAGAACTCCGATCCCAACGCGCACCGGGTGGACACCGCCGGGACTCTGCTCGGCGCCGCCGCGATCACGTCGCTGGCGTTCGCAGTGATCAATGCGGAGAGCTCGGGATTCGGCTCGCCCGCCGTGATAGCCCTGCTGTGCCTGTGCGTCGCATCGGTGGCGGCGTTCATCTGGTGGCAGCGTCGGGCCGCATACCCCCTGCTCGACCTCAGGTTCCTGCGAGTGCCGCGGTTCTTCACCGCGAACCTTGTAGCGTTCTGTGCCTACTTCGCCACCTTTGCCGTGTTCTTCTTCACCGCGCTGTACCTGGAAGAGGTGGTCAGCGACACGGGCTACCAGATCGCGCTCATCTTCTTGCCGATGATGGCGTTCATGGTGGTGGCCTCCGTCCTGGCTGGCCGGTGGACGACGGCGGTCGGCCCGCAGTGGTCGATCCTGATCGGCTGCCTGCTGTTCGGCGCCGGGCTGCTGCTCACCTCGCTCACGCTGAACTCGCACCCGGCGTACTTCCCGCTCGCGGCGTCACTGTCGCTGGCTGGCATCGGCGTCGGCAGCACCGTGGTGCCCGCGACCTCGTCGGGGCTGACCGCGGTGCCAGCCGAGCG
>JASHTT010000437.1 GCA_030040415.1 Streptosporangiaceae bacterium
CGGGAACGCAGGCTGGACAGCGGCCGTCCGGCGAAGTAGATCTCGCCGGAGGTGGGCCGGTAGATCCTCGCGAGCAGCCGCGCGATCGTGGACTTGCCGCTGCCGCTCTCGCCGGCCAGCGCGACAATCTCACGCTGGCCGATCTGCATGCTGACATCATCGACGGCGTGCAGCGTGGCGCGCCGCAGGCCGCCGCCGATGCCGAAAGTGCGCGTCAGCTTGTCGGTGCGCAGCAGCGCCGAGTCGGCTGCCGGATCCGCTCCGGCACGCTGCGGACGTGATCGAACGGTCAACCCCGGGCCTCCTCGTTCCCATACAACAGACAACGGACCTGCACGCCATCGACGCTGTACAGCGGGATGGCCGTGGTCCGGCAGATGTCCATGACCTTCGGGCAGCGCGGCGCGAACCGGCAGCCGGCCGGCGGGTTAGCGAGGTTGGGCGGGCTGCCTGGGATGCCGGTCAGCGGAACCTTCGGGCCCCTGATGGACGGGAACGCGTCCATCAGCCCTGCGGTGTACGGGTGCAGCGGGGTTTCGAATACCTGCCTGGTCGCGCCGAGCTCGGCCACCTGGCCGGCATACATCACCAGCAGCCTGTCGGTGAAGTGCCTGACCAGCGACATGTCGTGAGTCACGAAGATGACCGCGAACCCCAGCTCCTGCTGCAGTTCCTTGATCTGGATCATCAGCGAGCGCTGGGCGACCACGTCAAGCGCCGAGGTCGGCTCGTCCATGATCACCAGTTCCGGCGTGAACAGCATGGCCATGGCGATCATCGAGCGCTGCCGCATCCCGCCGGACAGCTGATGCGGATAGCTCTTCAGGTGCAGCGGGTCGATGCCGACCATCTTGAGCACCTCGGCCGATCGCTCCGCGATCTGCTCCTTAGATGTCACGCCGTGCGCGCGCATCGCGTCCTTGAACTGCGCGCCGATCGAGGTGACCGGGTTGAGCGCGTTCATCGCGCTCTGCATGACCACGGACATGTCCTGCCAGCGGATCGCGGCCAGCTTCTTGTCGGTCAGGCCGACGAGGTTCTTGCCCTTGAAGATCACGCTGCCACCGCTGACGGTGGCCGGCGGGGCAAGCAGCTGGGCGATCGCGAACAGCAGGGTGGACTTGCCGCAGCCGGACTCACCGACGATCCCAACGAACTCGCCGGGACTGACGTCGAAGCTGACGTCCTCTACCGCGCGGACGATGCCGCGTTCCATGATGTAGTCCACCGACAGGTCGCTGACCTGCAGGATGGCACCAGACTGCCAGCCAGCGGGTGAGTCAGTCGGCTGCGGGCTACCGAGCAGGCTTGACACGCTTGTCCTTCCGCATGCTCCTGACCGGCCGCAGTGCAGGGTTGCCGATCTCGTCGAACGCGTAGTTGAGCAGTGCGAACGCCGCCCCCAGGGCGACGATGCAAAGGCCAGGAACGATGATCCAGAGCAGCTGACCGCTCTCGAACGCCTCGCCGTTTTCCGCCCAGTAGAGCATGGTGCCCCAGCTGATTACGCTCGGGTTACCGAGCCCGATGAACTGCAGGCTGGACGAGAACAGCACGGCGTACAGGGCGTTGGTCAGGAAGCTCGCCACCAGCAGCGAGGTCATCGTCGGCAAGATCTCGACCACGATGATGTAGATGGGCCGCTCGCCGCGCACCCGCGCCGCCTCGAGGAAGTCCCTGTTGCGCAGCGACAGCGCCTGTGCTCTCAGCTGGCGTGCGGTGTAGGACCACGACACGACCGTCACGACCAGGATCATCACGCCCGTGCTTGCCCCGTGCAGGTAGCTGGCGATGACGATGAGCAGCGGAAAGGCCGGGATGACCAGCAGCACGTCGGTGATCAGGTTCAGCACGCCGTCCCACGCGCCGCCGAGGTAAGCAGCGGCAACGCCGATCAGCATCGCGATGATCGTGGCGCCGAGCCCGGCGCCGAATGCGATCAGCAGCACCGGCCGGGCGCCGTAGATGACCTGAGCGAAGATGTCCTGGCCCAGGCCGGTGGTGCCCAGCCAGTGCACGGCGGATGGGCCGAGTGCACTCTTGTAGATCTCGGCGTTCGGGTTGTCGTGCGCGATCAGGCCTGGGAACAGGCCGATGAAGATGAAGATCAGCAGCAGGGCCGCGCCGGTGGTCGCCTTGCCGTTCACGAAGATGGCGCGCGCCATCCTCCGCAGCGCGCGCGCTCCGGTTATCCCGCCGCCCGATGACGGCAGGCCGCCGGCCAGGCCGGCGTAGCCCGCCGGCTGCGTCTGGTCGGCGCCCGGCCCGCCAGTTACTCCAACCGTCGCCATCGCTACCGTGACCCCCTAGTCCGCGGGTCGAGCACCGCCGTGGCTATGTCCGACAGCAGGATCGCCACCAGCACGGCCACCGTGATCAGCAGGAACAGCGCTTGCTCGAGCGGGTAGTCGTCGTTGTTGACCGCTTGCAGCAGCAACCAGCCGAGGCCCTGGTAGTTGAAGACCTCCTCGATCAAGATCGCGCCGCCGACGACGAAGCCGAGCGACATGGCGAAGCCGGTGAGGTTAGGCAGGATCGCGTTCCGCGCGGTGTAGTCAAGCATGATCCGCCAGCCAGGCAGGCCCTTGGCGCGTGCCATCCGGACGTAGTCCTCGGCCAGCGTGGTGATCATGTTGTTCCGCATGGTCAGGATCCACGTGCCGATCGTGGTGATCAGCAGCGTGAAGCCCGGCAGGATCGCGTGCTCCAGCACGTTGCCGATGAACGTCCAGTTGAACCCGGGCGTCAGCGTGTAGTTATAGGTGAAGAAGTACGGCAGCCAGTGCAGCTTGACGCCGAAGATCAGGATCAGCACGAGGCCGAGGAAGAAGTACGGCACCACCGTGATGATCACGAAGAGCGGCGGCAGGATGCTGTCCAGCGGGCCCCCGCGCCGCCAGGCGCTGACGATGCCGATGCCGGTACCGAGGATGAACGCCAGCACGGTCGTGACGCCCACCAGCCCGACCGTCCACGGCAGCGCGCCGAGCACGACGTGAGCGACAGAGTTACCCGGCTGGGTGGTCAGCGAGACTCCCCACTTACCGGTGACGACGTCCACCAGGTATTTCAAGTACTGCAGCACGATGTTCTGGTGATTGTCGAGACCGAACTGCGCCTCGAGCGCCTTGAGCGCCCCTGGCGGGATCACCCCGCGGTGGTTCGCGATCGCCACCTGGGCCGGGTTGCCCGGCATCAGCCGCGGCAGCGCGAAGTTCAGCGTCAGCGCGACCCACAAAGTCACGACGAAGAAGCCGATACGGCGGAGCACGAATCTCATACGTTCCTCCCGGGGCGGGCGGCCGCGGGGCTTTCGCCCGCGGCCGCCCGTGACGCCGGTCTACTTCTCTACTGCTCTACTTCACCGGCTTGAGGCGCAGCATCAGCTGGCCCCAGTCCGGGTAGTTGTACGCGGCTGGCTGCGCGTACGGGTCGGACGGGGTCGGCCAGCCGGTGAACGTGGCGGTGTTGTACTGGAACCAGTCCACTTCCTCGGTCACCGGAATAACCGGCACGTCGGACAGCATGACCTTCTGCAGCTGGTCGATGATCGACGCCTGCTCTGCCGAGCTAGTGGTCTTGGCGTACTCGTTGATCAGCGCGTCGGTCGCCGGGTTGCTGTACCGCTCGAAGTTGGAGCCAGCGGCCGTGCCGATCGGCGCGGAGTTGGCCGAGT
>JASHTT010000438.1 GCA_030040415.1 Streptosporangiaceae bacterium
GGGAACAAGTACCCGGACGGCAGCGCGCCAGCCAACCTGGAGAAGACGCAGCCGCACTGCGGGGCCATCACGAAGGCAGCCAACACCGGTGGCCCGCTGCTCGCGCAGGTGCTCTGTGACACCGGCTTCGGAACGTGCCCGAAGGATGCGCACTACCCGAAGGTGACCGGCAAGGTGGTGCTGAAGCCGCTGCCCAAGAACCTGCCGACCATGCCCAACCCGTGCGCGAACGTGCCGGCGAACCCGTGGTGCCCGTCCGCCGCGCAGCACTCCGACCGGCACTCCGGCCGGAACAGCGCGCCGCGGACCGCGGTCGGCGTTACCGGCGCGACCGCACCGAGCAGGATGCAGCCCGCGCTGATTCCGGTTCGGGACTGACAGAGCTTCGGCCCGGACGCCGCTGCCCCCGGCTTCGCCGGGGCCTGCCGGGCCTTGCCGGGTGCTGCCCGGCTTCGCCAGGCCGCCGCCCCCGCATGCGCGGGACCGCTGCGGGTGCGATCTGATGGAGGCATCGCCCTGCCCACGGGCGAAGAGGAGGAACCAGCGATGACTGATCCATCCGATCCGCCCCGCCCGCGCGACTACGCGCTGCAGGAGGAACTCGAATCGCTGCGCCAGCAGGAGCGTGACGGGCACTCCACACCTAAGCAGCAGCGGCGGATCGAGGAGCTCGAGCGCCGGCTTCGCGTCGACGAGCACGGGGCTGAGGTGCGCGAACGTCGCGAGGAGGATCGCGAGGCCGACAGGCAGGACGAGGAGGAGCGCGCACGCCACCGTCGGTGATCAACCGGGCTGCAGGTCAGCGGCGGCGGCACCGCCAGAGCAGGTAGGTCGGAACCAGAGCCGGTGGCTCGACAAAGCGGTCTGGCTCCAGCCCGGCGTCAAGCAGGGCGTTCAGGTACGTGGACAGCTTGCGATGTGACGCGCCAACCCGGATGCGGATGCCGTCGGGATTGTGGTCTGGCGAAGTCCACCAGCCTTCGCGGTCATAGCCGTCCCCTGGCGGCCAGCTGCTCCGGCCTTTCTCGGTGCCGGGACAGCACGGGTGCACCACCGAGGCGATGAACCAGCCGCCCTGGCGCAACACCATGGCCACCGCCGAGAGGGCGCCCGTGAGATCGTCGATGTCCATGAGCGCCAGCTCGCAGGTGCAGCCGTCGAACGGCCGGCCGTCCCACCAGTCGCTATAACAGGTGATGTCGGCGCGGACATAGGTGATGTCATCCGGGCCGGCCGCTCGCGCCTTGCCGAGCATCGCGGCCGAGAGGTCGATTCCGGTAACGTCCGCCCCGAGCGTGGCCAGGTAGCGGCTCATCCGGCCCTGCCCGCAGGCGACGTCCAGCACTCGCTCGCCGGCCAGGGCGGCCGGCAGCAGGTCGGAATGTGCGGCAATCAGTGGCGGCAAGTCCTCGACCCACTCGTGATACCACTCGGCGAACTCGTCATACCTCGCTTCCGCTGCCTGCACCACGCTCCTACGCTAACTGTCCGGACGCGCCACGGGCAGTGTCACAATGGGATGGGCTGGTTGCACATGCGATCGCCCCTATCGCGTCGCCATTTCGAATGGGCAGGTGAACCGCGATGCACCGGCGGATACCCGGAAACCCGTTTCTTCCCTTTGGCGGAGGCCTGAACGTCCTGCTCGTCGTCGGCGCGGCATATTTCGCGCTGGAGCACGAGAAGGGCAGGCACGAACGGCCGCACCCGCTGTGCCTGATCTGCTGGCTGAACCGGATTGCCCCGCCTCCCGAGGCGCCCGGTGATCCTGGTCCGGCCCAGCCGACGGAGCAGGCCTGACCGGCATGCCAACCGGGATCGGCTAAGGCGTCCCTGCCTGACGATTCCGGCTCTCAGATCTAGGTGCTGGTGAAGGGGCACCGCGCGGCGTCCGCCCGGTCGCCGGCCGCTGCCGTATGACACAGGTGCATGCGCGACGGTGCCGAGCTAAGCGGCGGCGGGAGCACCAGTGGCGCGGCGCCGGGCTCTATCGAGCCCAAGATCGACGGATGCCTGGCACCGGTCGCCGCCGTGACCGATCCGGGTAGCCCGTTCCAGGACAGGAAGCCGAGGACGGCGAACGCCAGCGCTTCCTTGGCCTGAACCGGAATGCCGAGCTCGTCGGTCGTGCCGACCGGCACGCTGGGGAGCTCGGTTCGCAGCCAGCGCAGTGCGGTGGAGTTCCTGCTGCCGCCGCCGGACAGGACGAGCTCGGTCAGGCCGTGCTGCCGGGCTGCATCCGCCAGCAGGTCGACGAGAAGCCTGGTGACTGTCGCCACGACGTCCGCGTCAGATATCACATCCCGGCCAGGTTCGCCCGCGTCGCCGGATGCGAGGTCCACCATCGTGCGCAGGTAGTCGGCGTTGAAGTGCTCCCTGCCCGTGCTCCGCGGGCCCGCGAGCCGGTAATAAGGGTCAGCCTTCAGCAGATCGAGTAGGCGTTCGCGAACCTGGCCACGCGCCGCGATCGCCCCGTCCGCGTCGTAGCGGAACGCCCCGGCGCTCGCCCATTGCGCTGCCGGGTCCATGAGCGCCCCGGCGGGCCCCACATCGTAGGCAGCGACGACGCGGCCGTCGTCGACGACCGTCACGTTGGCTATGCCGCCCAGGTTGACCGCGGCGCACCGTCCGGCCCGGCCGGCCAGCACGAGCGCGTCGAACATCGGGACCAGCGGCGCGCCCTGGCCGCCGGCCGCGATGTCCCGGCTGCGCAGGTCTCTGATAACGGGAACGCCGAGCCTTTCGGCGACCGTGGCCGAGTCGCCAAGCTGCAGTGTGCCGCGTGCCCGGCCGCTCTGGTCAACCCAGTGATAGAACGTCTGACCGTGCAGCACGGCCAGGTCGGCCCGACCGCCGGCCAACTCGTCACGGGCAGCGGCGAAGGCAGCAGCGTAGGCGGCTCCGAGCTCGGTGTGCAGCTCGCACAGCTCTCCGGCGCCAGGCAGGCCTGGCGGCATGGCGGCGGTGAGCCGATCGCGCAGCTCGTCGCGAAAAGGCGAGCTTGCCAGGCCGAGGTAGCTGCAGTGCAGCTCGCCGCCAGCCACCGCCAGGTCGGCAGCCGCGACGTCGATGCCGTCCAGCGACGTGCCCGACATACAGCCGAGAACGCGCATCAGCGGACTCGGCGACGTTGCGAGGAACGGCGGCTCACAGCGGGAGACAGTAACACCGGTTGGCTCGCCCAGGTGCGGGCCGGCGGGCCGGCCGAGCAGCTGGTCTTTGGCGCAGGTCGGTGCGGGTTTCGCGCGTGTACCATCCGTTGGTGCCCTTCGACGTCGGCGGCCTTTCCGCGCGGCAGCAGTCCTTGCTTGACCAGTGGCTGCCCGGTGCGGATGTCGTGCAGAACCACAGCTGGGGACAGGTCGAGACGACAGTCCTCGAGGTGACCTACGCAGGGTCCCGGTTCATCGTCAAAGCCGGGGGCGAGCGTGACCACCACATCGCCCGTGAGCTGCATGCTCATCGTCACTGGCTCGGCCCATGGACTAGCAGCGGGCGGGCGGCTGCGCTCGAGCATGCGGATGCGAATGCCAAGCTCCTGGTCACCACGTACCTGCCCGGCAAGCTCGTGCTGGGGAGCAGACATGCTGACGATCCAGGCGTCTACCGCCAGGCAGGCGAGCTGCTCGCTGCGTTCCACGCCCAGGCGACGGCTACCGACCAGGACTACGAGCAGCGCGAGAACGGCAAGACCCTTGCCTGGCTGGCCGGCCAGCACCGCATTGCTCCGTCGATTGTGACGCAGTTGCGTACGCAGATCGCGACGTGGCCGACGCCACCAGCTACCCTGACCCCCACTCACGGGGACTGGCAGCCGCGCAACTGGCTTATCCACGAAGGCGTCGTCAGCGTGATCGACTTCGGCCGCGCGGCGATGCGCCCGGCTCTGACGGACTTCGCGCGGCTGGCAGTCCAGGAGTTCCGCCGCGACCCGAGCCTCGAGGCCGCGTTCCTCGACGGCTATGGCATTGATCCGCGCGAGAAACAGGCCTGGCACCGCACTCTCGTCCGGGAGGCGGTCGGGACAGCGGCCTGGGCGCATCAGGTCGGCGACGAAGCATTCGAGGCACAGGGCCATCGCATGATCGCAGAAGTCCTATCGGCGGCTGAGCGTTTTCCCGGTTGACTTTGTACTGCAAAGCGAGTTAGCTTTGCAGTACAAAGTCGAGAGCAGCGATGGCCACGAAGCACTCCGGCAGCGCAGGGCGCTGCCGGAGCAGGCCAGCCGGCAGCCGCCTGTGGCCAGCGTCAGTCCCGAAAGACGAGGCGCAAACCATGACTCAGTACGGCACGTGGGTCCCTTATGGGGGCACCGCCGAGTTAGTGCTCGCGGGTGGGCTGGCGGCCGCCGCCGCGTGCGTGGCATACGCCGGAACCAGGCTGCCGCTGCCCGTGCGGCTGCCGACTCCTGGCAAGGCGGCCAAGGTTGTCATGCTCGCGATCTGGCCGCTCGCGATCACGGCGTTGCTCGTGTGCGTTGGGATCTACGTCCACCAGGCGCTCCTGGATCACCTGGATATCACGGCACCCACTGATCCCATCGACGCCGTCAGCGTGATCCTGTTCGGCGTCATCGGCCTCGCCATCGCGCTCGCGCACAACGCGCGCGGCTGGCGGGTCGCTCTGGGCAGCGCGCTGATCGGGGCCATATCCGGGTGGATGATCTTCGAGCTCCCGTTCGACCTCATCATCGCGGCCAGGATCTACCCGCCAATCCCGCCCGACCCGGCGTTGTACCGGACGCTGTTTTTCGCGCCGCTGATCCTGGTCGAGATCAGCACGCTGGCGTTGCTGACGCTGTCACCGGTCGCGCGAATATCCCGGGCAACGCTCT
>JASHTT010000439.1 GCA_030040415.1 Streptosporangiaceae bacterium
CGCCGCTGGCGCGGACGCCATGGTGACCAGCGCGCACAAGGCGCTGCCCGCGTGCACGCAGGGCGCGCTCGTGCTGGCCAGGACCGAACGGCTGGACGCGGCGCGGCTGAACCGGGCGTTCGAGGCGACGCATACCACCAGCCCGGCCGGCTCGATCATGGCGAGCATCGACGCGGCGCGGGCGCTGCTGGCGTCCCGCGGCGAGGAGTTGTGCGGGCGGCTGCTGCGCGGCGTGGCCGCGGCCCGCAAGCGGTTGCTCGAGGTTTCCGGGCTGGCCGTGCTCGACGGCCCCGGGGTGGAGCCGGCGAAGCTGGTAGTGCTGCTGGCCGGTACTGGCGCGCACGGCCACGCGGTGGAGGCGGACCTGATCGCGGCCGACATGCCGGTCGAGATGGCCGACCGGGACTACGTCGTGCCCATCGTCACGATCGCCGACGACGAGGCGCGCATCGCCGCGTTCACCGACGTGCTGGCCGCATCCGTCGAGCGGCACCGGGGAGCGCCGCGCCGCCCTCGTCCGTCCGCCGCATGGACGGTCGAGCCGCAGCAGGTCATGCCGCCTCGCGATGCGTTCTTTTCCGGGAACGTGACAGTCCCCGCCACTGCCGCTATCGGGCGGGTCAGCGCTGAGCTGATTGCGCCCTACCCGCCCGGGGTTCCGGTGCTCGCGCCGGGGGAGCTCATCACTGCTGATGCCCTGGCGGCGCTGCGGGAGGTCGCTGCCGACGGCGGCCGGATCGCCTATGCGGCTGATCCGACCCTCCGCACGTTCCAGGTGGTCGACGACTGAGCCTGGGCTCGGCCCAGCCTGGCTCAGCCTGGTCATGTGATGTCTCGTCGCAGCGTGGTCCTGGACGCGAGGAAGGCCAGCGCAGCGGCGATGGCGGCGATGAGCGCGGCCGCCGCGGCAAACGGCAGCGGACCGGCGCCGCTTGCGACCGTCCTGACGCCCGAACCGAAGGACGCGTCCCCGAGCGGCGTGCCGGCCAACGTGGTGGCCGCGGTGTATGGCAGGTAAGGCCGGACCGAGGTGAACAGGCCGCCGACTATCGACTCGAGGATTATCGACCAGACGAACACGCCGATGACGCCGGCGAGCTGTGACCTGACCAGTGAGCCGATGCCTACGCCGACGGCGGCGAGCAAGGCGCCCGCCAGCAGGTGTCCGCCGGCGTACCGGGCGATGGTCGCGTCCGAGACCGTCATGTGATAGCCGCGGAACGCGACGAACGCGAGTCCCACCGCGGTGGGGATCAGCCAGCCGACGAACCCGAACACCATCCCGGCGCACGCGGCCGCGATGGCCTTGGCCGCCAGCACGCGGTCACGTCGCGGGCTTGCCAGATAAGTGAACGTGGCCGTCGCGTGCCGGAATTCTCCGCTCGACACGATGACCCCGAGCACCGCGGCGAGGATGAGGCTCCATACCCCGCCGGTGATCACGGTGTTCAGTCCGGCGGCCGTCGACAACGGCGGAACGGCCTTACCTGTCCCGGCCCTGCTTGCTTCGAGGGTGCACCACAGCGCGCTGATGCCGGCCGCGACCGCCAGCAGGCCGTAGCTGATGCGGGCGGTTCGCAGCTTGAACAGTTCGACGCGGATCAGAGTGATCATCGTTGTGCCTCCGGTTGGTTGCCGTTGCCTGCCCTCGCCGCAGAAGTGAGGCTGAGGAAGACGTCCTCCAGCGCCGCCCCCGCAGTCAGGTCAGCCATCCGCGACTGGGTGATGAGCCGGCCGCGGTCCAGGATCACGACCTCGTCCGCGGTCTGCGCTACCTCGGCCAGGATGTGGCTCGAGATCAGCACGGCCGCGCCCTCCGCCGCCATGCCGCGTACCAGGTCGCGGAGCCACCGGACGCCCTCAGGATCCAGGCCGTTGGCAGGCTCGTCGAGAATCAGCACCTCCGGATCGGCCAGCAGGGCGATCGCCAGGCCGAGCCGCTGCCGCATGCCGAGCGAGAATGTGCCGACCCGGCGGTCGGCCGCGCTGGTCAGGTCGACCAGCGCGAGCACATCGTCGATCCGCGACTGGTCGCAGTGGCTCGCCATCGCCTGCGCCCGGAGGTGGTTGCGGGCCGTGCGGCCCGGATAGAAGCCGGCCGCGTCGAGCACGGCGCCGACCTCGTGCGCCGGCTCGGTCAGCTCGGGATATGGCTTCCCGTCGATGGTGGCTGCGCCCGCGTCGGGCTTGACCAGGCCGAGCAGCATGCGCAGTGTCGTTGTCTTTCCGGCCCCGTTCGGGCCGAGGAAGGCGACCACGCTGCCGCGTTCGACTTCGAAGCTGAGCCGGTCCACGGCGAGGACGTCGCCGAATCGCTTGGTGAGGCCGTGTGCCTCGATGACCGCCATGCTGAGCACTCCTTCGCTGCCATTTCCGGTCTCCGCAGGGGGGCCGTTGTGCCCGACCAGGGTCGGCCGGCCGCCCGCTACGTCATGCTGGCCGCGCGGATGCCGTGATGTCGTCGGCCGTCGGGCCCGGCTTGCGTCGTCTTGGGAGGCAGTCGGGTCGGCCGGGGTTGGCCGTCTGGAGTAGCCGACGCGGCCAACATCAGCCTCTGGCCGACGCGCTTGGTCGGTCCGGTGTCGTAGCGTCGGGGGAGAGCAGCCATGACCGAGCCAGCACAGCCAGGAACGCGCCCGCGGCTGCGCGTCGACCGGCGCCTCGCCCTCGATGTCGCGATCGCCGTGGCGGTCGTCGTTGTCCAGCTGGCCGCGGCGCACGCCACCGTGACGTGGAACGACCACCACGCGCGCGCCGTGGTGGGCTGGCCTGCGGAGAGCCTGCTGGCGGTCGGCGGGCTGGCGCTGATCTGGCGGCGGCGCTTTCCGGTCGCCGTGCTGGGCGTGGCGCTGGGCACCACGCTATGGGCGGGTGCCATCAGCAATTCAGGGGCTATCTGGCTGGCGCCGATCGTCGCGTTCTTCACCGCTGTGGTCGCCCGGAAGCGGGTGGCGGCGGTCGCGTCGCTGGTCATCGGGTATACGGCCAGCTTCTGGGGGCTGTGGACGTCGGCGCCCGGGCACTCCTCCCCGGCACTCGCGCTGGGCGTGGCCGCGTGGCTGCTCGTGCTGCTCGCCGCTGCCGAGCTCATCCGCGTCCGCAGCCAGCGTGCTGCGGCGATAGCCCGCAGCCGGGAAGACCAGCTGCAGCGTCGCGCGAGCGAGGACCGGATGCGGATGGCCAGGGATCTCCATGACGTGCTCGCCCACAACATCTCGGTGATCAACGTGCAGGCCAACACCGCGCTGCACCTGATGGACCGGCAGCCAGAGCGCGCGCGGGAGGCGCTAACGGCGATCCACGAGGTCAGCAAACAGGCGCTGACCGAGCTCCGGTCGGTACTAGGCGTGCTGCGCGCGCCGGACGATGACGCTCCCAGGGCGCCGAGTCCGGGGCTGGCCCAGCTCGGTGAGCTGCTGTCCGCTGTCCGCGCGGCAGGCCTGGAAGTGCGGCTGACCGAGTCCGGTAGCCCCCGTGCCTGCCCCGCCGATGTCGAGCTGGCCGCCTACAGGATCATCCAGGAGGCGCTGACGAATGCCGCGCGGCACAGTCACAGCCGCACCGCCGAGGTGCAGGTGTCTTACGAGCCGGATCGGCTGCGCGTCCAGGTGGACGACGATGGTCCGGCCTTGGTAAGCGGGAACGCTGGCGACGGCCAGCCAGCCGGGAGCACGCTTGCCGGGAGCACGCTTGCCGGGAGCACGCTTGCCGGGAGCACGCTGGCCGGTGGCACGCTGGCCGGTGGCACGCGGCGCGGCAACGGCATCAC
>JASHTT010000440.1 GCA_030040415.1 Streptosporangiaceae bacterium
GCGGCCGGTCGAGTGCCAGGTGCGGTACACGGTGTCGCCGTCACGCAGGAACACGTTCAGGGCGAAGCCGCCATCGGGCGGAGCGCCGACGTCACTACCGAACGGGCTGTTCGCCGTGGAGTACCAGGTCATCTTGTTGCCGACCCGCCGCTTGTAGCCGAGCGCCTCGTCGATCGGGCCCTGCGTGACGATGACGAACCGGGCGTCGTAGTTGTCCAGGAACTCCAGCCGGGTGAACTGCGAGGTGAACCCCGTGCAGCCGGGACACTGCCACTCCTCGTCGGCGAACCACATGTGGTTGTAGACGATGAGCTGTGACTTGCCGCCGAAGACGTCGGCGAGCCGGATCGGCCCCTCCTCGCCCTCCAGGGTGTAGTCGGGCATCTTGACCATCGGCAGTCGCCTGCGCTGGGCGGCGATCGCGTCGAGTTCCCGGGTCGCGGCCTTCTCCCGCGCACGCAGCGCGTCGAGCTGTTGCTGCCAGGTGTCGGCATCAACGACCGGGGGTAGCACGGGGACGGTCATGGCGCCTCCTCAGTTTCGTCCAGCCTAACGTTGGGCTACGAGACCTGCCCGCTGCGCAAGCGAGGTCTCACCACCAGGGAACGACGCCTGAGGCGAGCTGCAGTAATCGGATGCGCGAGCCCCAGTGGCTACTGCCATTCACCGGCGGCCAGGGCCGGCTATCCGCCGATGAGCTCGGCCGCGGTGCGGGTGTTGACCACCCGGCCGGGCGTGATGCCCGCTCGCTCCGCTCGTTCGCAACCGTTGTCGAGCCAGTCAAGCTGGCCGGGCGCGTGCGCGTCGGTATCGATGGCGAACAGGCAGCCCGCACCGGCCGCCTGCCGCAGCAGGTCGTCAGGCGGGTCCTGCCGTTCCGGGCGGCAGTTGATCTCAACCGCGACGCCGTGCGCTGTGCAGGCGGCGAACACGGCGGCCGCGTCGAACCGCGAGGGCGGCCGCTTGCGATTTCCGGCGATCATCTGCCCGGTGCAGTGGCCCAGCACGTCAAGATGCGGGTTGGCGATGGCCGCGAGCATGCGCTCTGTCATCGGCCCACCCGGCATCCGCAGCTGGGAGTGCACGCTGCCGACGACCACATCCAGCCGGGTGAGCAGGTCCTCGCGCTGGTCCAGGCTGCCGTCTTCGAGGATGTCGACCTCGATCCCGGTCAGGATCCGGAACGGTGCCAGGCCGGCGTTCAGCTTCTCGACAAGCGCAAGCTGGGCCTCCAGCCGCTCGGCGGACAGCCCATTGGCAACAGTCAGGCGCGGCGAGTGATCGGTCAGCGCGATCCACTCGTGACCGAGCGCCTGGGCGGCCTCCGCCATCTCAAGCGGCGAACTACCGCCGTCGGACCAGTCCGAATGCGAGTGGCAGTCGCCGCGCAACGCCGCTCGCATCGCGGTCCGGGGCGGCGGCTGGTAGGCGGCCTCCAGCCGGACCAGGTACTCCGGCCGCTCGCCCGCCGCCGCCTGCACGATCACGGTCGCCGTCGCCGGGCCGATGCCGCGCAGATCCTGCAGCGTGCCATCGGCGATCCGGCGGGCAAGCTCCCCGGCGGGCATCGCCGCCAGCACGGCAGCGGCCCGGCGGAACGCCTGCACGCGGTATGTCGGAGCGCCGGAGCGCTCCAACTCGAACGCGATCTGCCGCAGCGCTCGTGCCGGGTCCACGGCTACCTCGCGTGGCGCAGGTCGACGCGCCGCAATGGGCCGGAAGGCATGGCGCGAGGCTACTTCCTGCCACCCGTCTGAAAGTCTGGCTCGGGCACACCGATCAGTACGCCGTGGACGAGTTCTTCGGTTAGCCGGGCCGCGGCGGTAATCCTCAGGCCGACGTCCTGAACCCGCCATTGCTGTAGAGCACCTGGCCGGTGATCCAGCCTCCGGCATCGGACAGCAGGAACCGGACGAGATCGGTGGTGTCCGCGGGCGTTCCGAGCCGTCCCGCCGGAGTCTGGGCTGCAGCAGTCTGGCGGATCTCGGGGGTCATCCAGCCGGTGTCGATCGGGCCGGGGTTGATGACGTTGGCGCGGATCCCCCGTCCGGCGAGTTCGACCGCCGCAGCCACGACGATCCGGTCCAGCGCACCCTTGCTCGCCCCGTACGGCAGGTTGTGCACGGTGTGGTCACTGGTCAGGGCGACAATGCAGCCCCTGACCTCTGTTGTCTCGTCGTCAGGCAGGTGCTCGGCGAATGCCTTGATCAGCAGCCAGGCCGCACGGGCGTTGACCTGGAAGTGCCGTTCCCAGCTTTCGAGCGTGGTGTCCAGGATTGAACTGTCGACGCTCTCGCAGTGCGACATCACCAGCCCGCGCAGGCCGCCCACCGCGGCCGCGGCCTCGACCAGGCGCGCGGGCACGGCAACGTCGGCCAGGTCCGCAGCCAGGACCTCGACCCTGGCTCCACTGCGACGGCACTGCGCCGCGACGTCCTGCGTGTCGTGCTCCCCGCGGGCATAGCCGAGGCGGTCGTCATAGGGACCCCAGTGATTCAGGACCAGGTCCCATCCGTCAGCGGCAAGGCCAAGCGCGAGCCCGGCGCCGATCGAACGCCGTCGGCCGACCCCTGTCACCAGCACCGTTCCACGGCGAGTACCAGGCACCGCGGGCCACCACCTCTCAGCTCGTGTAGACGCCTGTCGGCTTGTCGTGGTAGCCCTTCGCGCCGATGGCTCGCGCGAGCGGGCTGCGCGGGTCCTGGCCGGCCTTGAGGGCGTCGAGCACCGTTCGGAAGCTGTACCGGGGCGTCCATGCCAGTTCGGCGCGTGCGCGGGAGTTCACGTACACGCGGTCGATGGCGGCAAACATCCGCCAACCCCGGCGGGCGTACTCGGCCTCGTAATCGGGAAACAGCCGCCGGACCACCGCCCGGGCGTCGTGGCGCAGTCCAGCCAGGTCGGCAGGCGTGAACGGCGTCGTGGCGCTGACGATGTACTTGCCGAAGCCGATCTGTGCCGCCCGGTCCATCGCGGCCAGGTGCGCCTCGGCCACGTCCGCGACATCGACGCGGCGGTACAGGTATTCGTTGGCCTTGACGTTCCCGTCTGGATAGGCGGCGCGCAGCTGGTCGTCGTCGTCGGCCTCCGGAAAGAACCGCGAGGTCCGCAGCACGATGACGGGCAGGCCGTGCTCGGCATGGGCGAGCTCGCACAGGTCCTCGGCGGCGGTCTTCGTTACTCCGTAGATGTTCCGTGGCGACGGCACAACGTCTTCGGTGACCCACGCGGCCGGCTCGCCCGGCGCCGGAGTCAGCGCGCGGCCGAACGCACTTGTCGTGCTGGTGAACACGAAGCTGCGCACTCGCGCCGCGACGGCCTCCTCCAGCAGCGTCAGGGTGGAGCTCACGTTGGTGGCCACGAACTCCTGCTTGCCGTGCGAGCCGACGTGCGGCTTGTGCAGCGTCGCGGCGTGCAGCACCGCGCCGGCGACCGCCAGGCAATCGCGCACGACAGCCCGGTCTGCTACCGAGCCGATCACGGTCGTGTACGCCGATGGCCTGA